>JBCCYR010000063.1:0-10015 GCA_039189355.1 Pseudomonadota bacterium | reverse complement strand
CATCATAGCGATGCTTTTTGGCACCATGATCGGTTGGCTGGCGGTGCGAACCGAAGGCATCTACACGATCATGATCACGTTGGCGATCGCGGCTGCCTTCTTTTACTTCGCACGTCAAAACTATGTAATATTCAACGGCTTCTCAGGGTTCAATGGAGTACTTCCGCCGAAGTTGTTCGGAGTCGACTGGCGTGGTGCAGAGGCATTTTACTATATGACCTTGTTCTGGGCTTTTCTCTCATATCTATCAATACTGTATATCTCGCGGGCACCATTCGGTCTCGCATTGCAGGGGGTTCGCGATAACCCAAGGCGAATGGCTGCCCTGGGCTTCAACGTTACCGCGCATCGCGTGGCAGCCTATACGGTCGCAGCCTTCTTTGCTGCGATCGGCGGAATACTCCTGACTTGGCAATCAGCACAGATTTCTCCCGGGACGGTCGGAATTGGGCCTGCTATCGATATACTCGTTGTGACGGTAATTGGTGGCATGGCCCGTCCGATCGGACCATTTATCGGGGCGTTCATCTATGTTTTGTTGAAAACTTTCTCTGTCGACATTTTGACATCTATCGGACTGGCAGGAGAGCGGTTCCAACTGTTGATCGGGTTGGGTTTTCTTCTCATCGTTTTCTTTTCACCTGACGGAATTCTAGGGCTCTGGAAGCGCTGGCGCAGTTCTCTTGGCAAGGATCCGCTTACTGGCGAAAGGAGTGACACTGCATGAATGCTCCAGTCACACCACCAATGAGAACATACAGCAGTGCGCGAGATGGAGCACTGGAGTTGCGCGGTGTCGGCAAAATGTTCGGCGCCCTGTCTGCTCTCGCCGACATCACCTTCACCGTTGAACCTGGCGAGAGACGGGCTGTATTGGGATCAAATGGTGCCGGTAAGACTACTTTGTTCAATTGCATTACCGGAGATTTTGAACCTTCAAGTGGAAGTATTCGCTTCTTTGGTGAAGATATTACGGAATTTCCTGCCCAAGAACGCATCCGCCGGGGTCTCCGCAGAACCTACCAGATTTCTCTGCTTTTTGATGGCTTAACGGTCTTGGACAATGTCTATCTGGCTTGTTGTGGTGTATCACGCAACCGGTTTTCGTTCTTCAGGCCGCGCCACGATGATGCGCTTATGAGCCGGGCGGAGGAATTGGTTCGGCTGGTTCATCTGGATGATGTCTCCAACACGTTGGTGTCAGAATTATCTTATGGCCAGCAGCGCCAGCTTGAAATCGCGATGGCATTATCCGGAGCACCGCGCCTTATCCTTTTTGATGAGCCGGCCGCCGGTCTGTCACCTGCTGAAAGAACCGAACTGATCGAAATCCTGACAGGGCTGCCTGACCACGTTGGTTTCATCATTATCGAACATGACATGGATGTCGCGCTCCGCGTCTCTGAGTACGTCACCATGATGCACAACGGACGAGTGTTCAAAGAAGGAAAACCAGCCGAAATTGAGGAAGACGAAGAAGTTCAGGCGCTTTATCTTGGAGGAGAGGACGGATTTAGTCATGGCTAATCGAACCTCGGACATACTCGAGATCAAGGGCCTGAATGTCTTCTACGGGCAATCACACGCATTGCAAGGTGTGGACCTTTCCCTGAACCACGGCGTTCTCTCGGTTGTTGGCCGCAATGGAATGGGCAAGACAACCACATGTCAGGCAATCATGGGACTGGTGCCCGTATCATCCGGAGCCATCAACCTCGACGGGCAGAGCCTTGTTGGCAAAAGTCCGACAGAAATTGCCCGTCTTGGCGTCGGGTACGTGCCGCAAGGCCGTCGCTTGTGGAAATCACTTACGGTAGATGAACACCTGCAAATTGTTACACAACGAAACGGCAACTGGTCGCCTGAACGAATTTACTCGGTTTTTCCAAGATTGGCAGAACGCCGCAACAATGGCGGCGGACAGCTTTCTGGCGGAGAGCAGCAGATGCTGGCGATCAGCAGGGCGTTACTGCTCAATCCCAAATTGCTTGTGATGGACGAGCCTACTGAAGGGCTCGCGCCGGTGATCGTCTCTCAAGTGGCGGACATGTTGATCCGCCTTGGAGAAGAAGGCGATATCAATGTTTTGGTCATTGAGCAGAACATTGGCGTGGCCTGTGCCGTTTCTGAACACGTTGCAATAATGGTGAATGGCCGGATTGATCGGGTTATGCCGTCGGGGATTCTCTCCGCGGACCGCGATTTACAGCAGGCATTTCTTGGTGTTGGCAGGCATGCCCAAGATGAAACGCCGCTAGAGCCTGCCGAGCAGCACACAGTAGCCGAGAAGCCTTCTGGCCCTGCAAAGATTTATGTCTCCAACCCATCGCCCCCAAACCGCTGGTCAAAGCCGGTACCCATTCACGTAATTGAGGGAGCTGCCAGAACGTCTACAGCTCAAGTTATAGCCAATGACAACCATCCGGTTACTTCAGGTGTTTCACGTTCCGCGTCGCGAAATCAGGTCTACGTTTGCGGGACGCTGGATACAAAAGGCGAAGAACTGCGTTTCATCAGGAATATTCTCAAGTCCGAAGGCGTGAACGCGCAGGTCGTGGATCTTTCAACCAGCGGCAAGCCGTCTGGTGCGGAGGTTCCGGCAAGTGCTGTAGCGGCATTCCATCCACGGGGAACCTCAGGCGTATTCACGGGAGATCGTGGAACTTCAGTCGCTGGCATGACAGTGGCCTTTGAGCGTTGGATGACTGCCCAGGATAGTGTTGCCGGTGTGATTGGAGCTGGTGGCTCTGGCGGCACCGCACTCGTGGCGCCAGCGTTTCGCAGCCTTCCTGTTGGCGTTCCGAAAGTTCTGATCTCCACTGTCGCAAGCGGCAATGTCGAACAGTATGTGGGCCCCTCTGATATTTTGATGATGCATTCCGTTGCAGATGTTCAGGGAATTAACTCGATAACCCGCGAAGTGCTGACAAATGGTGCGGGTGCACTTGCAGGGATGGTAAAGGCAAATTCTGCAAAGGCGGCTGCTGGTTCACCGGAAGACAAACCTGCGGTTGGACTCACAATGTTTGGGGTCACCACACCCTGCGTTCAACAGATCACGGCGGCTCTGGACGACGAATATGACTGCCTGGTCTTTCATGCAACGGGTGTTGGCGGACGGTCCATGGAAAAGTTGATGGACAGCGGCATGCTCAGTGCGATCATAGACATCACGACTACTGAAGTTTGCGACAAGGTTGCCGGTGGCGTCTTTGCAGCAACAGAGGATCGTTTTGGAGCTTCAATTCGAGCAGGCCTTCCATACATTGGATCGTGCGGTGCATTGGACATGGTCAACTTCAATGCGCCGGATACGGTTCCGGAAAAATATCGTGGCCGGAACCTTTACGAGCACAATCCCCAGATTACGCTTATGCGTACCACGCCCGAGGAAAACGAAACCATGGGCAAGTGGATTGGTGAACGCCTTAATCTCATGACAGGCCCGGTACGCTTCTTCCTGCCGGAAGGAGGGGTGTCTTTGCTCGATGCGCCCGGCATGGCGTTTCATGATCCCCAAGCCAATGAAGCATTGTTCCGGGCACTGGAGCAGACAGTTCGCCAGACATCTGAGCGGCAACTTATTCGCGTTCCGCACAATATCAACGACCCTGAGTTTGCGGAACTGGTCATCAAGACATTTCGTGGCTTTTTCTCAAGACAAGCAAGACGGGCAGCAGGAGGCTGAATAATTGTTTTCAAGAATTGATCTCTTAAAAAAGTATCGGAAGATGATTGCTGATGGTGAAGCGATTATCGGCGGCGGGGCCGGAACAGGACTTTCGGCAAAGTGCGAAGAGGCTGGCGGTATAGATCTTATCGTAATCTACAATTCTGGCCGCTACCGAATGGCGGGGCGTGGCAGCTTGGCCGGATTGATGCCCTATGGTGATGCAAACGGAGTGGTCATGGAGATGGCTGGCGAGGTATTGCCGGTTGTCAAGAGTACGCCGGTTTTGGCTGGTGTGTGTGCTTCGGATCCATTCCGCCTGATGGACAAGTTCCTGGATGAAATCAAATCTGCGGGATTTTCAGGAATACAGAATTTTCCAACTGTTGGCCTTATTGACGGAAACTTCAGGGCCAATCTGGAGGAAACTGGCATGTCCTATCAACTGGAAGTTGATGTGGTGAAAATGGCACGTGACAAAGACATGTTCACGACACCGTATGTGTTTTCGCCGGAAGATGCCGAAGCCATGGCGAAGGCGGGTGCTGATATTATCGTCTGTCATCTTGGCCTGACAACAGGTGGCATTATTGGTGCGGAAACAGCGCTCACGCTGGAAAAGTGTCCAGCCCTTGTCGATGAATGGGCAGCAGCGGCCAAAGCAGTCAACCCCGATCAGATTATCCTGGTGCATGGTGGCCCGGTTGCGATGCCGGATGATGCGGACTTCGTGCTCAAGAACACTCAAAATTGTCACGGGTTTTATGGTGCATCTTCCATGGAACGGTTGCCAACAGAAGTAGCACTCACAGAGCAAACAAAGAAATTCAAGACGATCGGGCGCTAAAGCCCGGATCAAGCCCAAGGGAGGTAGAAATGACCGGACAACTAATTGGACAATTGGTATTGTGGTTCATTCTGGCGGTAATCGTCATATTCATCATCTACTGGGTGATGCACTGGCTTTATAAGCGATCAACAAAGGAAGTTTCGTTTGTAAGAACCGGTTTCCTTGGAGAAAAAGTGGTCATTGATGGTGGCGCATTTGTTTGGCCAATCATCCACGACATCACGCCGGTCAACATGAACTCGATCGAGTTGGCAATAACCCGTGAAAAAGAGGAAGCGCTTCTCACCAAAGACCGCCTTCGCATTGATGTCGATGCCGAATTTTACGTCCGGGTTGCCCAATCGCGGGCGTCGGTCAGTCTTGCTGCTGCTACGCTCGGTCGGAGAACACTCGAACCGGAGCGGATTCACTCCCTTCTGTCAGGTAAATTCATTTCCGCCTTGCGCACGGTTGCGTCCGAGATGACGAGTGATGAAATCCATGAAAACCGGAACGATTATGTTGATCGCGTCAAGATGGCGGCTCAATCAGGGCTCGACATGAACGGCCTGGAACTGGAAAGTGTTGCAATCACGGATATTGATCAAACGGATGTTGCTTATTTCAACCCTTCAAACCGTTTTGACGCAGAAGGTCTTACTTCTGTAATTCAGGCTGTGGAAGAACGCCGCAAGTTGCGAAATGATATTGAGCAAGACTCAATAATCAAGATTAGATCCCGCAATCTTGAAGCTGAAAAGCAAACCCTTGAGATCGAAAAAGAGAGCGAACAGGCGCGTCTTGAGCAAGAGCGTGAAATAGAATTTCGCCGGGCTCAGCAACGTGCGGATCTGGTCAAGGAGCGAACTGAACGTGAAAAAGAGGCTGAACAGGTAAGTTTGGTCAACAAGGAAGCCATCGAAACAGCGCGCATTGAAAATGAACGCCAGATATCTGAAGCCAGAATTGAGTCAGAACGCGAAGTTCGGCAAAAGGAAATCCAAAGGCAAAAGGCAATTGAAGAGGCTGAGATTGTAACCCGGGAAGCTCTGGAAATAGCCCGCATTAATCAGGAAAAGAAGCTTACGGAAGAGCGGATCAAAACTCAGCAGACTACCGAAAAGGCGGATATCGCCTCGAAGGAAGCAATTGAGAAAGCTCGCATCGAGCAGGAAAAAACTGTCACAGAGGCCCGGATCAGCAAAGACCGTGAGACACAGTCTCTGGAGATTGAAAGGCAGCGTGCCATCGATGAGGCCGATATCGTCGCCAAGGAGGCGATTGAGAAAGCCCGTATCGCTCAAGAGAGTTCAGTAACAGATGCGCGCATCACACTTGAGCGTGAGACCAGGGAGAAAGAGGTTGCTCGAAACCTCGCAATCGAAGAAGCCGAGATCAAGGCTCGTGAAGACGCTGAGAAGTTCCGGATTTCTCAGGAAATGGCGGTAAGCGCCGAGCGCATTCTCTCAGAAAAGGAAACGCGTTCTCTGGATATTGAGCGCCAAAAGGCAATAGAAACTGCAGAGATCGAAAGTAGAAAAGCTGTTGAAGCTGCTCAAATTGAGCGTGATAAAACCTTGTCGGCTGAACGCATTGCAGCAGACAAGGAAACCAAGACTCTTGAAATCGCGCAGCAAAAAGAGATTGAGATTTCCCAGATTGCGGCTCGTGAAGAGACCAGCAAGTCAAGGATTGAGCAGGAAGAGAAAATCCGCTCACTCGAAATCGAAAGAAACAAGGCAGTTGACGAAGCCGAGATTGCCGCTCGTGAGGCTGTGGAAGCTGCACGAATTGCGCAGGAAGCCCGTGTTTCGGTGAAACGGATCGAAACACAGGAAGAGACCAAAGAGCGTGACATTGCGATGGCAAAAGCCGTTGAGGTTGCGGAAATTGCCAAAGCTGAAGCGACCGAAGCCAAGCGCATTGCGAAGGAGAAAAAGGTTGCCGCGGAACGCATTGCCTATGAGCAGGACTTGCGCGAGCGTGAAATTGCGCGGAACCGTGCAGTGGATACCGCCAACATCTCTGCTCAGGAAGAGGTGAACGCTGCACGTATCTCTGAAGAGCGCAAAACCCGTGCGTCAGAGATTGAAAAGGAAGCAGAGCTTCGTTCTCGTGAAATTGAGAAAAACGAAGCGGTTGAGAGTGCAGAAATCTCGTCACGCCGGCTTGTTGAGCAGATGCGTATTGAGAAAGAAAAAGAGACTTCAGAGGAGAAAATTGCCCGCGACGAAGCCGTCAGAAAGCTTGAAATTGAACGCAACAAAGCAAATGACGCTGCACAAATAGCAGCAGACGAAGCAATTGAAGCCGCTCGCGTCAAGAAAGAAAAAGCAATCGATGCAACCAGGATACTTGCGGATAAGGAACTGGATGCTCAAAAACTTGAGCGCAAGAAAGCCATCGAACAACTGGAGATCTCAAGGGTACAGGCTCTGCGTGAAGCAGAAATAGCCTCGCAAGAGGAGATCGAGCGGGCCAAAATCGCATCAGAGCGTGGTCTTGATGATGCTCGAATAGGTCACCAGACCGAGCGTCGCAAGCTCGAGATAGAGCGCGAGAAGGTGGTTGAAGAAGCTGAGATGAGTAAGGCGATCGAGCTTTACAAGAAATCGCTTGAAGAAAGTGCGGCTGAAGCTGAGGCAGAAATCGCAAAAGCAAGAGCAACGGAAGCTGCGGAGAAAACCAAAACAGTTCAAGAGAAAGAAGTTGCCGAGCGCAAACGGTCTGTTGATGTCGTTCTGGCCGAAAAAGCTGCTGATGAGAAACGCATTGCGGCAGAGGCTGAACGCATCAGGGCGTCCGTTGAAGCAGAGGCGCAAAAGCTTATCAACGAAGCAGAGAACATTCTCACCGACGAAGCCCGGCACTCCTTGTTCAAGCGCAAGATGCTTGAGCATGTTGAAGGAATTGTTTCCGCTTCCGTCAAGCCACTTGAGAAGATCAACGATATCAAGATCATGCAATTGGGTGGTGCAGGTTCCGGCGGCCTCAACTTCAATGGTGATGGTGGTTCCGGTGGCGGCGGAGGACCAAGTGGCGGAAGCCCAACGGACGAAGTGATTAATTCAGCTCTGCGCTACCGCGTTCAGGCACCAATGGTCGACAGCCTTCTCAGTGATATCGGCATAGAGGGATCCAACATCGCCAAGTCAGACATTATTCGAACAGCCAATGACATGGCACGTACTGGCAATGAGGTGAAACGACTACAGGGAGACAACAAGAAGGACTCGAACAAGTCATCCTCTGAAGGAAAAGGGAAAGAGTAAATGGCTCGGGTCTATGTTTCATCTGTAATTGCTGCCTCGGCAGAAAAGGTCTGGGAACGCGTGCGTGATTTCAATGCTCTGCCGCGTTGGCATCCACGCATTGCAGACAGCCGCATTGAGGATGCACTGCCGTCAGATAAAGTAGGCTGTATCAGGAATTTCAACCTGCAGAATGGCGACAACATACGCGAACAACTGCTTGGTCTATCGGACTACGACATGTTCTGTACGTACGCGATTTTGGAAAGTCCCATGCCATTAACAGACTACGTCGCAACCCTGCGGCTTACCCCGATAACCGATGGTGCGCGTTGCTTCGCTGAATGGTCAGCAGAATTTTCCTGTGATCCGTCAGATGAGGAAAACCTAGTGAACGGAATTGGCACTGATGTTTTTCAAGGTGGTTTCGATGCGCTGAAAAGGCACTTCGGAGGTTGAGTTGAACAAATGGAGGAAAAGTAAATGTCTAAAAAAATACTCGCGGCGACAGCAGCATTTGCAATGCTGACAGCAACTGCGTTGGCGGTAGGTGAAAAACGCATCCTTCCACCATTGGAAATACAGCCAAACGCTGAACGTGTAACGTTTGAGCATCTTGATGCACTTAATGCTTGCGACTGGAACAGGCTCATGGCCCAATACCCGGAGGAAGTCCTTTTCATGTTGCCTAACGGGGCATGGGTTGAAGGCAGACGGGCAATCGGGGATGTGTTCGAAGGGTTTTGCAAACCGCGTTCAGAAGGTGGATTTCTTGGGGCGACGTTTATTCCCGAAAAGGTCAAGACCGTCGGCGACACTGTAAATGTATCATGGCGAATCGAAGCTGATTTCCTTGCTGAACCTTACAAGGGTGCTGACGCTTATGTGACGCGTGACGGACTGTTATATACACAAGTCACGACCTTTGATCCCGCAGACATGAAGTTCAAGTAAGCGGACTGTTTGAAAGTGGTCAAAGTCGTTCGCAGCACAATTATAGATGCTCCAGTCGATCATGTCTGGGAAATCATCCGTGACTTTAATGGGCATGACCATTGGCACCCGGCGGTTGCCTCAAGTCAGATTGAACGCTCCGAGGCATCCGACCGGATTGGTTGTGTTCGGCGGTTTCGCCTTGAAGATGGTTCTGAACTCCGGGAAAAGCTGATGACCTTGTCCGACATGGAACAGACTTTTTCATACTGCCTGCTTGATACGCCGATACCGCTGTTCAACTACGTGGCGCATGTCAGACTGTTCCCTGTTACCGATAACAATTCCACTTTCTGGGAATGGGAAAGCAGGTTCGACACACCGAAGGGCCGGGAAGATGAGCTGGCGGAAATGGTCGGTGAAAACATCTATATAGCCGGATTTGAAGCAATCCGTTCTCACATGGAACTGGAGGCACAGTGATGATTTCCGTCGAGAAATACAACTCGCTGAGTGAAGCAGCAGATTCCGTTGCTTCCGGCGGTCGCTATTATGGCGGCGGAACACTGGTCATGCGGGCAGTCAATTATGCTGAAGAAGGATATGACCGCTTGGTTGTAGCGCATGATCCCGTCTTGAAGGAAATCAGGGTTGATGGAAACCGGCTTGTAATCGGGGCCGGCGTTACAATGGCGGAAATTGTCGGATCCAAAGACGCAGGATTTCTGGCCGTCGCAGCGCGTTCAATTGGCGGACCGGCAATCAGAAATGCTGCTACAGTCGGTGGCAACCTGTTTGCTGAACATCCGTATGGTGACTTCACAACTGCGTTGTTGGCTCTGGATGCAACTGTCACCATGTCTGGAGGAATTCAACAGGACCTTGAACAATTTCTCTCAAGCCGCGAAAATATCACAGGTATTGTTCAATCAGTATCATGCACGCTTCCTGACCGGGGAACGTTTCGTTTCAGAAAAATAAGCCGAGTAAAGCCAAAAGGAATATCCGTCATGTCAATCGCGGCATGGTTGCCGCAGCCCGGTGGACGAATATCAAATGCAAGAATTGCCTTTGGGGCCATGGGACCAGCCTCGCTGAGGGCAAAGGGTGCAGAGCAGGCTTTAGAGGGAAGTGGACTTGATGAAACGTCGGCTGACCGTGCTGGTGCAGCTTTGTCAAATGACCTTCAACCATTCGACGATCCCATTGCCAGTGCCTGGTACCGCCGGCCCTCGCTGGCGGGTTCGGCAGTGCCAACCGCGAGACGCAAGCAACCATCGATGGCCACCATGTGCAGTTTTGGAACTCGATCGGCCACCGTGAGAATTTCCT
>JBCCYR010000062.1:0-10224 GCA_039189355.1 Pseudomonadota bacterium | reverse complement strand
CTACTTGCTACAGTAGTCGGTTCCGGCATCATGGGAGAGATGTTGTCTGGCGGCAATGTAGCGATTGCGCTGCTTGGAAACACGATACCAACAGGCGCCATCCTGGTGGTATTGATTACAATGTTCGGACCTGTGTCCGGCGCGCATTTCAATCCGGCGGTTACCGTTGTCTTTGCATTGCGAAAAGAAATCGAGATACCTGAAGCGTTGTTGTTTGTTGTCGCACAAATCGCAGGCGGTATCATTGGCGTCTTGGCTGCACATTTGATGTTTGATCTGGAAATTCTTCAGTTTTCTGAAAAAGTACGGACCGGAGGTGCTCAATGGTTTGCTGAAGTTGTCGCCACATTCGGTCTGCTGATGACGATTCTCGGTACGTTGAGATCACAGCCAACTGCAGTTCCAATGGCGGTTGGTCTTTATATCACCGCTGCATACTGGTTTACCGCTTCAACATCTTTTGCAAACCCTGCTGTAACAGTCGCACGTTCCCTGACCAATACGTTTTCAGGAATTCAACCGAACCATGTTGCGGCTTTCATCCTTGCCCAGCTGACCGGTGCAGTCATCGCCTGGCTTTATTGCTCATGGCAGTTCGGAAAAGTCCTCAAGGAAAAAGACCAATGACAATCGTCATACACCACAATCCGGATTGTGGAACTTCAAGAAACGTTCTTGAGATAATCCGGACGTCTGGTGAAGATCACATTGTTATTGAATACCTGAAAGAGGGATGGACAAGAGCACAACTTCTGGCGCTGTTTGCAGCAGCTGATCTTAAGCCTAGACATGCATTACGTGTTCGGCAAATCACCCGCTGAGGAACTTGGACTTCTTGAATCTGATGTTTCAGACGAGGCTTTGCTGAACGCCATGCTGGAACATCCGATCCTGGTAAACCGGCCCATCGTATGTAGTCCGAAAGGTGTGAAACTCTGCAGACCTTCGGAAGCTGTGCTTGATCTTCTTGAAAAACCACTTTCAGAGCCTTTCACAAAAGAAGATGGTGAAGTTATCGGCTAGTTTCGTTCTGCAGCGGTTTTTCAGTCTGATCAGAATATATATCATGCAGGTTCTCGAAGAACATGATTGCGGTGTTCATCCAGGTAAATCGTGCCGCATATTCAATTGCGTCCTTGCGCTTGAGTTTCACTGCTTTGGCAACTGCGACTTCAAGGTCATCATCCAACCAGCCTGAATAACCGTGTTCGACCACATCAATCGGCCCGGTTACCGGATAAGCGGCTACCGGCAGCCCGCAGGCCATGGCCTCCAGCATGACAAGCCCAAAAGTATCCGTTTTGCTGGGAAATACAAAAACATTGCCGCTTGAGATTTTGCGGGCAAGTTCTTCACCGAACAAGTAACCTGTGAAAACCACGTCCGGATATTTCTTCTCAAGTGCAGGGCGGGATGGCCCATCACCGATCACAAGTTTGGTGCCGGGATGTTTCAGTTGCAGGAAATCATCGATGCCCTTCTCAACGGCAAGACGCCCAACGTAAACCATCACAGGATGTTCAAAATCTTTTGGAGGTTTTTCACCATAGTCCTGAAAATTTTCATGATCCACACCGCGCGTCCAGGTCACAACATTGTTGAAATTTCTTGCTTCCAGCGACCGTGTTACGGAAGTGGTCGGGGCTAAAACAGCGCTGCTCGGTTTGTGAAACCACCGAAGTATCGAATATGCAAAGCTTTCAACGCCCGGAAAAGGAATTCTTGCCTGCGCGTATTCTGCGAAACGGGTATGAAAACCGGTCGTAAATTTCAGCCCGTTTTTCAGGCAATATTTTCGCATTGCAAAGCCAATTGGCCCTTCCGTGGCAATGTGAATGGAGTGCGGGTCGAATTCCTTCACGAGTTTTGCAATTTCCTTCTGGCTGAAAAATGCAATCTGTATCTCGGGATAGGAAGGCAAGCCCCAGGTCTTCTTTCCCTCGTGAGAAACGATCTTCACTTCATGGCCAAGCTCACGAAGGTTCCGGGTTACATTGTCGAGGGTACGGACAACGCCGTTAACTTGCGGATACCAGGCGTCCGTCGCTATCATCAACCGCTTCGGACTCATCTTCCTCAACGCTTTCTGAGTCCTGGAATTTTGTCCAGTCGAGTAACTCAAATCTGCCATCGCCATGTTCCACAAGAGCAGAGCATGTCTCCACCCAGTCTCCGTCGTTGCAATAATGTATGCCGTCAATCATCCGCATTTCAGGGGTGTGAATATGGCCGCATATCACACCATGGACCCCTTTCGAGTGGGCTTTACGCACCACTGCATCCTCAAAATTTCCGATAAACTCAACCGCGCGTTTTACACGGCGTTTAAGAAAGGCAGAAAGTGACCAGTAAGGGAGACGGAAGAACCGTCTTATCTTGTTAAAATAATGATTGAGATTGACCGCGATTTCGTATGCCCGGTCGCCAAGATAGGCGAGCCATTTGGCATACAGGACCACCCCGTCAAATTCATCGCCATGCATGACGAGGTATTTTTTTCCATCCGCAGTTGTATGGATATCGTTTAACTTCACACGTATACCACCAAAGCTCTGCTTGGTAAAATCCCGAAAAACCTCGTCGTGGTTGCCCGGAATGAATACGACTTTCGTACCCTTGCGCGCTTTTCGGAGAATTTTCTGGATGACATCGTTGTGGCTTTGTTCCCAAAACCACGTTCTCTTCAGTGCCCAATTGTCAATAATGTCACCGACGAGATAAAGCGTATCGCTTTCGGTGTGTTTGAGAAAGTGAAGCAGAAGGTCAGCCCGGGATCTCTTGGTTCCCAGATGCAAATCGGAAATAAAAATTGTCCGGTATTTGGTCTTGATCGGTTTTACATTGCCCATTCGTTATCAGCCTGCGCCTGTGCCCTGTTTCGTGCATCAGACGTATAAATGACTTACCGAATGATGCTTTTAGAATTTAATATGTTTCGGGAACGAGAACTCCCGGTCATGCTGAGGGTAACCTGTTTTCGGTTGTTTCAAATTTGACGCCAGACTGAACGTCCGCATTCTCAAAGTACGGATCAGTTCCTTGCGGTCCTTAAAGCTTGCAATTTCTTCCGGAGAAACCGGCTCACCAACAGCAAATTCTATTTCGCTGCCAATGCGGCGCGCAGTCTCGAAGAAAAACAGCGCCAAACGCAATGTCGAACTCAGATGGCTTGCTATCTGGAACAATCTTGAGTTCTGGCCACCAAAATACACAGGAACAACGGTAGCACCGGAAAGCTTGATCATCTTTGCTGCAAACGGATGCCAAGCAGTGTCCACCGCAGGTCCCTTGTAAGGTTTTTCGCTCGCGCCAACACCTCCGGCAGGAAAGATACCAATCGCACCCCCCTGTTTCAGAGTTTCCATGGCTGACTTTCGTGTTTCGATATTGGTTTGACGGGCTTCCTCTGTTCCGGAGAAATCGACAGGAAGCAGCGCACCTGCAGCATCAGGTGCCTGGCAAAGCACATGATTTGCCATAACCTTGACATCCGGTCGTGCTTTGCGCGCAAGCCAAGTCAGCAAAATGCCGTCGAGAACGCCATAAGGATGGTTGGCAATGAATACAACAGGGCCTTCCTTGGGCACCCTTACAAGGGGTGTTTCATCTGCCTGTATGTCAAGCTGCATGAGTTCAACAGCAGCCTGGAAGAAATCACTTGTTCCGGCATATCCGCTCAGGAATTGGTCATAAAGAAATTTTAGACGCCTTTGTCCACCAATGGCTTCCACAGTTCTGATGAAGCTGCGCTTTGGCAAGGAATCGTTTGGCGTTGAATAGGTAAAGTCTATTTTGTCTTTTGATGATAACGATTCCAACATCGAATCACATCCCTGAATTTATTTGAACTGGTTAGGTAATTATCATGACAGTACGGCAAAGCTTTTATGACGTTGCCATGACATTCACAATACAATTAGAAAACCTATACCACAGTCAGCGACAGGCGCAATTTCGTACACTTGAAAGTAATTCCAGACTCCCCCAACCATAACTCATCAGGCCATTTGAGTCTTGGATTGGGTTCCGTCAGCCAGACTTAAAACAGTGGTTATAAACTTGTCTACAGCTTCTGATACGGTTCTGTCATTCGAGATTGAATAGACATTCACCCCAGCCGACCAGTTTGGCGTCAGTTCACGAAGCTGGCGGACCATGATTTCTGCTTCACTCTCCCGGCCCCGTAGCAACAAGCGTTTTTTGCAGGTTTCAAGATCTGCAATAATTTCAACCACTTCGATATATGAAAACCGCTGAATTGCCTCCTGCACAGATCTACGGGAAATGTTCGCCACCACATGACAGCCTTTGCGCAGTGAATCATAAACATCATCGGGTAGTGCGTAATGCAGGTCATGCGCGGACCACCAGAGGCTGAAGCGATCGTCTCTGACCTGCTGCACGAACTCAGCATTTGAAATATTCAAATGCTCTTCTCCTGTTTCATCGGGTTCGCGGGTAATGTAGCGCAACGGAAAGTAGAAATTCCCCGAAGACTCCAACCTTGGTTTGGCCAGACTGAGTATAGTGTCCTTCCCAACACCACTTGCGCCAACAACCGCTATGAATTTACCAGGCATGCATATAACCCTCGACAGAAGCCCGACCCAAATCGGGCGAGCATTCCAGAGTTGTTTGCCGGATTCTCATGAAAGTAATGCGACAACAGTCAAAAGTTGATTGCTTGCCGAATCAAGATTTCAGGATTGCAGAGAATTGCGCCTAGTTCTTGTTTGTGCTTGCAGGCTTTCCTGAAACCGAAAGAAGGTTATCCATGTCCCGCAGTAAGAACAGGGCAACAAGTGCCCCCAGAGTAGGAATTGCCGTCAACATGAGGTTATGCGGATAATTCGTGTATGCCAGAACCAGCTCACCCGCCTCGTCAAACCTGACATAGGATTTCAGGGACCCGATCACTCCGGCAGCAGACATCAACATCATCAGTCCGTATGTCCAGAAACGCCAAAGTCCAATGGCAAAACAAGCAACGGTCGCAAGCTGGAAAATCCCGAGATAAAGCGCGTAATCCGATGTTACTATGGGTAGGTTGTAGAAGCCGCGAAAGATGTTTTCCGTCCACTCGGGGCGAACAAACTTGAGCGTTGCCCACAAGCCCAGGAATATGGCTGTTGTGGCACGGATAATGAATAGCGCGATTTCGATTTTACGTTCAGACATGGTCTGGAAGATGCCAGCAAACATGACATCTTTCCAGTACAATCACACCACCGTTTTCGTTTTCGGATGAATTACGCTTGTCAGGTGATCGGGGAAATCCGCACTTCAACGCGACGGTTTGCTGCCCGGCCCTGTTCAGTCGAATTGTCTGAAATCGGGCGCGTTTCACCAAAGCCAATAATCTGCAATCTACGGGCATCGACCTGACGTGAGTTAAGATAACGGGCAACTGAAACCGCACGACGTTCTGACAACTGCTGGTTATAGGCTTCGTCCCCTGTGCTGTCAGTATGACCGTCTACATCAAGCAGTGTCTTGGGGTACTTGTTGAGAACAATTGAAACTGAATCCAGTACCGGGAAGAACTGGGCACTAAGCGCGTCCTGATCGCTGGCAAAGGTAACGTTGGACGGCATGTTCAAAATGATTTCGTTGCCGTTTCTCGTCACGCTAACACCTGAATTGATCAGCTGCTGACGCAGTTCCTGCTCCTGCTGGTCCATGTAAGCACCGACACCGCCACCAACAAGCGCGCCGATACCGGCACCAATGAGAGCAGACTTGCGCCGGTCGCTACCGCTTTTGTCTTTTGCTATCAGCAAGCCACCAAGTGCGCCAACCGCGGCACCAATTCCGGCACCGGCTGCGGTGTTGCTTACCTGTGGTTTGCCGGTGAGTGGGTCGTTTGTGCTGGAGCAGGATGTTACAGCAAGTGCTGCAGCCAGAAGGATAATACCGCGCTTCATGAGTGTGTCTTCCAAAGTGAACTTGTTAAAAAATCGTGCGGTCCGGTTAATAAATAGTTAATCCGCCCCACCCTTGAGATCGTATCAAAACAATCATGAACGCCGTCTGAATGAGAAAATTGGCCAAATTTTGATTGATTACATTGAAAATCAGGCCAGAAATCTCTGATCATGCGGATAATTCGTGAGATTCTCATATCCATCCTCGGTGATTAGCACCTGATCCTCAAGCTTGATCTAGAAACCTGCAGCTTCAGATCCGATCAGGGCTTCAACGCACAGCATCATGCCTGGTTCGAGTACATAATCGAAAGCGCCTTCAACATAATTCTGAGGATAGGCAATCATTGGCCACTCGTCACATAGGCCTACACCATGGAAGCGGCAACTGTATTGACCGGGGACAACCTCTTCCGGCAGTTGGTGGCCGCCAAAAGTCAGTTCATTGAAAGAAATACCCGGTTTCAGAAGCTCCATATTGGTAATGATGTGCTCATAACCTAGCTTGTAATACTCCTTCATCTTTTCTGTCGGACCTTCATCACCGACAAACCAGGTGCGGGAAATATCAACACAGAGGCCGTAGACGCCGATCAGATCGGTATCAAAGGCAAGAATTTCGTTGTCCTGAATTATGCGTGGCCCACATTCCTGAAACCACGGAAATGTACGCGGGCCGGACGCCAGCAGGCGTGTTTCAATCCATTCCCCGCCGCGTTTGATGTTCTCAGCATGCAGAACAGCCCAGACATCATCTTCTGTCATGCCGGGCGCCACAGCATCTTCCATTGCTTTTACAGACTTTTCACAAGACAGAACCGCACAGCGCATGGCCTTGATTTCTTCTTCACCCTTGATGACACGGGCTTTTTCCGTAACCTCTTCTCCCTCGAAAACCTCCAGACCCTTGCGTTCAAGCGCCCGCAGACCTGCCACCATGATCTTGTCGACGGCTATGCGGCGGTTCTCACCTGCATGCTCGCGCATGAGATCATCAATCTGCCCGGAGAAACTTTCTGCATCCGCATCAACCTTGTCGCCACTTACGAAATAGAACATTGAAGCCCCGGACCGGACTTCTTTGACCAGCGGATTGTGATCTGCAAGGAAGGGAGAATTCTTGTAGTCCCACAATACCATGTGTCCGTCTGCGAACAGCATGCAAGCCCGGAAAGGATTGTGCGTATTCCAAAGCTGCATGCTTGTGCTGTCTGTTGCATAGCGGATATTAAGGGGATCCATCATCAAAAGCGCGCCATGGTCACGCTTATGTATTTCCGCCAGCAGCCTTTTATACCGGAATTGACGCACTGTCGGCATATGAGGAATATCAAGCCCGGCATCCTGCCACTCTTTGAAAGCAAGTGGTGTGGGACCAATCTCAATACGGTCATTGTCGTCGGGTGTTCCGTCCGGCTTCAAAGCAGGCTTTCTGTCAGGATCAATCTTCCTGTTCTTGATTGAATATGCAGTGTCGATATTCATGAAAAACCTCCCGAAATTGCTGACAAAAGGGTAATTCCCATCATTAGTTTGTCAAATGCCTGCCAACGGCGCAACTGGTTTGAAAACGCCATACCAAATGGGTGTGAAACCTAAGGATACTTAAACAAAAAGCACTTATGGTTAATACAATTGATTCATATTATAGTCTCCTGATGCCAAGCTAGGAAGGAACCGGCAATGACAATAAGATTTCACAAGGGTGATTTGCCGAATCTCGAAAATTACAAGGACTCCGTTGCCGTTGATTCCGAGACACTTGGCCTCAATCCGCTGAGAGACAGATTATGTGTAGTTCAGCTTTCACCCGGTGATGGCACCGCAGATGTGGTGCAGATTGCCCAGGGACAGACTGAGGCACCAAACCTCAAGGCACTACTGGAAGATGCAAACCGGACAATCATTTTTCACTTTGCACGGTTTGACGTTGCCGTTCTCCGCCAGGCGCTTGGAATTGAATGCTCAAACATCTATTGCACCAAGATTGCCTCAAGGCTGACACGAACATACACCGACAGGCACGGCCTGAAAGATCTTGTGAAAGAATTTATCGGCGTTGATATCTCAAAACAGCAACAAAGTTCTGACTGGGCAGCCGAGACACTCACACAGGCGCAACTTGAATATGCTGCCAGTGATGTTCTTCATCTGCACGACTTGCGCGCCCATCTCGACATGCGCCTTTCAAGGGAAGACCGCTCTGATCTTGCAAGTGCCTGTTTCGAATTTCTTCCAACAAGAGCGAAGCTTGATCTTGCCGGCTGGTCCCAAGAAGACATTTTTGCGCACAGCTAAGCCAGCCCAAATATGAACACGAAACTCCCGTAATGCATTTTACACTTTGCAATAATTGGTGAATTCAAACGTGAATGTTTATTCAAATACCGGGCAGGAGCAGCAGCATGCGGATGAATCTGCATTTCCGAGCGCTCCCAAAATCCAGCCCGGGCTTGAGTTTATATCCGGTCAAAGGAGTGAAAAAGAATTCAGGAATGCTGTCAGGCATTCAGGACGTGTACGCTTTTTGAAATATGCAATGCCGGTTGTTGGCATTGTTATAATTCTTGCACTGGTGATCACACTGGTGGTGCGGCAGTTTCTCATTCCTGACATTGATCTTGGGGTAATTGCCGTACAAGACGGCAAGCTTGTAATGGAGAATCCCAATCTCAACGGATTTGACAGAAACAAACGGCCTTTTCAACTTTCTGCAGACAAGGCCATACAAGATGCCAGACAGCCTAAGCGGGTGGAACTGATAAAAATTTCGGCGACCCTGCCGATCGATGAAGCGGTGTCTGCTGAAATCAAGGCAGGTAATGGCGTCTTCGACGCTGAGGCCAAGACATTGGTGCTTAGCGAACAGGTCAATGTGCAGACGAATGACGGAATGAAGATTGACCTTGAGGATGCTGATGTTGACATCGGCGAAGGTGTCTTGAAGACGTTCAATCCGGTGTTTGCAAGCAGCCCACAAGCCGACATATCGGCTGACAGCCTCGAGATACAGGAAAGCGGTGAGCGCGTCGTATTCGAAGGTACAGTCAGAATGACCTTGCGCCCAAAACAGTTCCAACAAAAAAGGGGCAATGATGGGTAAGCTAAGAGCAATGGGAATTATGTTCACCCTGTTCTTGGTAACAGGTTTTGGCATTGCGCCATCGACAGCGCAGTCATTCGGTGACGCTTTTACCGGAGTTGGCGACAATGATGAACCGGTCAATATAGAAGCAGACCGTCTTGAGATCATAGACAAACAGAAAATGGCCCTTCTGACAGGCAATGTCCGGGTTATTCAGGGAACCACTGTTGTTTCGGGGAAAGAAATGCGGGTTTTTTACCTCCGAAAAGAAGGCGGCGGCCAGACGAAAAGCGGAATAGAGAGAATAGAGATTGATGGTGGCGTGGCAATCAAGTCGGATGATAATGAGGCAACAGCCAACAAGGCCGTTATCAATCTGGCTAAAAACGAGGCAACCTTGAGCGGGAATGTGTTTTTGAGCCAAGGTGGGAATATCGCAAAAGCATGTTCATTATGGGTAGACCTTGAAACCAGAAATACCAAACTCAACCACGGCTGCAGTGAACGTATTGTTATTGTCACCAAGCCCCGTAATGAAGAGACTCAATGATGAAGCCTTTTGATATTCTGCGTACATGGCTGTTTGGGTTTTTCTTGTGTTTTGCATTGACCGGTATTGCACAGGCACAGTCATTCGGTGGCGCCTTTGAAGGCGTTGGCGATAATGACAAGCCGATACAGATCGAGGCAGACAGTCTTGAAATCATAGACGACCAGAATACAGCACTCCTGACAGGAAATGTGAGTGTTGTTCAGGGCTCCACGATACTCAAAGCAAAACGGATAAAAGTCTTTTACCTCCGCAAGGGAGAACAGGGACAATCCAAAAGCGGCATTCGCAAGATTGAGGCAAGTGGAACCGTTGCGGTCCGGTCGCAGGACAATTATGCCAGCGCAGATAATGCCATTGTCGACATGGTTTCAGAGATTGTGACCATGAATGGCAATGTTTTCATCAGCCAGGGAAAAAACGTAGCCAACGGTTGCAAACTTACCGTCAATCTCAAAACAAGCGTTTCAGAGATCAAGCCTTGTGGCTCTTCTTCGTCCTCAGGATCGGGGCGCGTCAAATTACTCCTTGATCCAAAATCGCGAAATACCAACTAGAACACAACGAAAAGTTCTGTTTTCGCGTTAGACAAATTTAACCATAAATGAAATATCTCTTGGGAAGAGATGAAAGGTATTCCGGTTTGAAGAACCTCCTAACGGCAT
>JBCCYR010000061.1:0-10232 GCA_039189355.1 Pseudomonadota bacterium | reverse complement strand
GGGTTTGAGGTGCTCCGGGAAAATGCTGGGGATGTCGGAAAAGCCCCAACCGAAATAACTGGTTATTATCCAGTAAATGCCGAAGACGCCGACTGCCACGACAGTGTTCCACATCAACTTTTGCGGCAATCGGGAGACTGTTGGCGCGCCTGGATCGGTTCCCTGAATTATTTCCCCATCCTCTGCCTGGGATCTGTTTCCGTGCGGCAGGACGATAAAAAGCGTAACCCACCAGATGATGAAATAGATTGCAAAACCTGTAAATAAACTCATGCACTCAAACCTGTTCAAGCTCTACGAGCGTTCCGCAAAAATCTTTCGGATGTAAAAACAATACCGGTTTTCCGTGCGCGCCCGTTTTCGGTTCTCCGTCTCCAAGCACTCTCGCACCTTCGCTTGTCATCCGGTCTCGCGCTTCAAGAATGTCATCCACTTCGTAGCAGACGTGGTGAATGCCTCCCGACGGATTTTTCTCCATGAATGGCGCAATGGGTGAATTCTCGCCCAACACTTCAAGAAGCTCAATCTTGGTGTTTGGCAGTTCAACAAAAACAACAGTTACTCCATGTTCAGCGAGGCCCTGCGGTTCGCTGACTTTTGCACCTAGAACATTCTCATAGACACGCGTCCCCGCCTCAAGATCAGGAACGGCAATTGCCACGTGATTTAGTCGTCCAATCATTTCTCTACACCCTGGCCACAAAAACGGTTGTTACAGGCTTCTTGCCCCACTGGTTGCGGGCTTCCCGTCTCACAGAATTACGAACTGCTTCACGCACCACATCTTCATCTTTCCGGCGTTTCTTGGGAATGCCGGACAAGGCGCTCATTGCCGCCTTGTAGAGTACATCGTCAAAATACGCACCTTCCTTGGTAACTTCCGGAATACCATAAACAGCGATATCCATATCATCTGCCATTTCGCCGTTACGGTCCATCACAATTGAAATTGCAACGTGACCGACATGAGCAAGTTTCCAGCGTTCTTTGACACCGACACCTTCTTCTGTCCCGATAATCTCGCCGTCCTTGTAAATCCGGCCAAAAGGCACCTGATCGATAACTTCAGCAACACCAGGTGCAAACTTTACCAGGTCGCCGTTTCGCACGGGTACGACTTGAGGAATTCCGGCCTCCCCTCCCAGTTTGGCATGGGCATTCAAATGCGCTGCCTCACCATGTACAGGCACCAGAATTTCCGGCTTGGTCCATTCATACATCTGCATGAGTTCGTGGCGCCTCGGATGACCGGAAACATGTACCAGTTGTTCGCCATCTTCGATGACGTCTATGCCCTGCTCTACCAGTCCGTTTTTGACTGCAATTATCGGCTTTTCATTTCCCGGTATGGTGCGGGAGGAGAAAATTACTGTGTCGCCTGCATTCAATTCGATATAGCGGTGCTCGCAGAATGCAATTTTTGCCAGTGCTGCGCGTGATTCCCCCTGACTGCCGGTCAGAATGATAACCAGTTCATTCGCAGGGATAGACTTGAATTCTTCATCCTCGACAAAATCATGAATATCATCGAACATGCCAAGTCCCGATGAAACCTCCACAACACGACGGATGGAACTGCCGAGAAGCATGACTTTTCGCCCTGCCTTTTCTGCCGCCTGCGCAATTGACCGGATACGGCCAACATTCGAAGAAAAGGTCGTGATTGCTACCCTGCCCTTCGCCTCTTTGATTAAGTTTGCTAAGCTTTCAGTAACATCCTGCTCGGATGGTGAAACACCATCCCGCATCGCATTGGTTGAGTCACATATCAGTGCAAGAACACCATCTTTACCAAGCTTCTTGAAGGCTTCACTGTCTGTGTTCTTGCCAAGTGTAGGATAATCGTCGAGCTTCCAGTCTCCTGTATGGATGGCACGTCCGAGCGGTGTCTTGATGGCAAGAGACATGGGTTCAGGAATTGAATGTGTGACGTATACAGGTTCAACCTCGAATGGCCCAATCTCCAGGACATCTCCTTCCCGGTAAAGTTCGGGAACCAACGTTGCTCCCTCACCTTCATAGGCAGACTTTGCCTCCAGCATGCCAGCTGTAAAGGCGGTACAGTAAACCGGAACATTCAACCTTTTATGCAGACTGAGCACAGCGCCATAGTGATCCTCGTGGGCATGCGTGATAATCAGGGCCAGGAGGTTTTCCCCCAACCCTTCTGCAAAACGGATGTCCGGCAAAACAAGGTCAACACCCGGAAGATCCGGTCCCGGAAATGTGACACCACAATCCACCATGATCCACTTGCGGTCTTCATCGCTGCCAAAACCGTACAGCGCGAGATTCATGCCGATCTCACCAACGCCGCCCAACGGTACAAAAAGAAATTCCGGATTACTCAAAATAGTCACCTGAAAAAACCTTACTGAAAAAACACATCACCAACTGATATACGCCTTGTTTGCCCGTTCTTTTGCTTCAGCAGGAGATACCCACGTTCATCCACGGCTTCAAATATACCTGTCGCTGTTTCCCCTGTTGGCAAATTAATCCGCAATTCACAACCCAAACCTGCAGCATGTTGCAGCCATTGATTGCGTATTGCGGTGAAATTGCTTCCCCTTTGCCACACAGATATTGCGTCAGCTATCTTGTTGGCAAGCGTGACAAAAAGTTGCTGGGGTTCGATTGACAATCCCAGTTCAGCCAAGTCTGTAGACGGATACAACGTGTTTTTGGGATGGTGTCTGCAATTAATCCCAATCCCGATAACCACGCTATTCATTGTTGAACTACTCGTGCTTTCGAGCAGAATCCCGGAAATCTTGCTTCCCTTCACCAGAACATCGTTCGGCCACTTGAGTTCAATTCCCGCTTCCTTCCCCTGTCCGGCACGAATGACCTCAAGCAGTGTCTCCCTTACAGCAATTGCAGCAACAAATGTGAGTTCCGACAGGCACTCTCTCTCACAAGGATCGATTAGCAACAATGAAGCAAAAAGGTTGCCTGTCTGGCTAACCCATGAGCGCCCCCGGCTTCCCTTGCCTCCAGTCTGGGAAGCCGTTGTAATCCAGAGATTGCCAGGCTCACCATTCTGAGCTGCTGTCAGGCATTCATTATTGGTAGATGCACATTCATCCAGTGCAAGATGCCGGTAACCAGCCGATTTTCCGCTGAGTAACTGGCCAATCAAAAGAAAGATGCTGCCGCGATTGTTGTTGCTTCGGAAAGCGGCCCTGCAATGATAACGTAGAAGGTGACAAAGATACCACTGCACAGCAGGACAAAACGCAGTTCGGCAGGCATTGGCACAAAGTCATCGGCTGGTTCGTCGAACCACATGATCTTGATGATGCGCAGGTAATAGAAGGCACCGACAACACTGGCAAGCACGCCGATAATCGCCAGTGCATACAGGCCAGCCTGGATGGCCGCTACAAACACAAAGTATTTTGCAAAGAAACCTGCAAGAGGAGGAATTCCCGCCAGCGAGAACATCAATGCAGTCAAAACCAGCGCCATGAGCGGGTTACGCTTGGACAGGCCTGCCAAATCCGTGATTTCTTCAACCACACCATCCTTGCGCCGCATGGCAATAATGCAGGCGAATGTCCCAACGGTCATGACCATGTAAATCAGCATGTAGAGTATTACGCCGTTTACGCCTGCCTGGGTTCCGGCGGCAAGCCCCACAAGCGCATAGCCCATGTGACCGATGGAAGAATACGCCATCAGGCGCTTGATATTGTTCTGGCCAATGGCTGCGAATGCACCAAGCGCCATTGAAGCAATCGAAATAAACGCAATGATCTGCTGCCAGTCTGGTGTAATTGGCTCAAATGCTCCGACAACAACACGGATCAACATGGACATGGCTGCAATTTTCGGTGCTGCAGCGAAGAACGCGGTTACCGGTGTTGGTGATCCCTCGTATACATCCGGTGTCCACATGTGAAATGGAACAGCGGAAATCTTGAAAGCGATGCCTGCCATCAAAAATACGAGGCCGAATATCAGGCCAATGGAGCGGTCACTTCCCGCCATTGCTTCAGCAATACCGGCAAAGTCTGTATGACCGGTGAAACCGTAAATCAGGGAAGCGCCATATAGAAGCATTCCGGATGAAAGCGCGCCCAGAACAAAATATTTCAAACCGGCTTCGGTAGAACGCACAGAGTCCCGATTGATTGAGGCAAGGACATAAAGCGACAACGATTGAAGTTCGAGACCAAGATACAGGGCAATGAGATTGTTGGCCGAGATCATGATCATCATGCCAAGCGTGGCGGTAATGATCAGAACCGGATACTCGAAATTCGTTACCCCTTCCCGCTTCATGTAATTGACTGACATGATGACGGCCAAACCGGACCCCAGAAGCGTCAGCAGCTTCATGAACCAGGCAAAATCATCCAGTATGAAGGCACCGTTCATTGCTTCGCCACGATCACCGGTCGCAAACAGCCAGACACCGGCAGCAACAAGCAAGGCGATGGACAAGCCCGTCACATGGCTGGACGAACGTTCGCCAGCAAACACGCCAAACATGAGCAGAACCATTGCGCCAACCGCCAGCCAGAGCTCGGCTCCAAGTAGCCCCACATTCTGTGTCACCATGATTTCTGTTAGTGCTTCATTCATGAGACTTTTCTAACCCTAATTCGCCAAGGCGGCTTGCGCCGTTGTTTTTGCCGCTTCGATAGATGCCTGATAATCCTGTATCAGGGCATCAACAGATGCAGCCGTCGCATCGAAGACAGGCATCGGATACACACCATAGAAAATTACCAGCACGACGAGCGGGTAAATGATTGCCTTTTCCCTTGTATCGAGATCAAGGATCGCCTTGAGGCTTTCTTTTTCAAGCGCACCGAAAATCACACGGCGGTAAAGCCAAAGAGCATAAGCGGCTGACAGGATAACGCCTATCGTTGCAAAGAGAGCAACCCAGGTGTTGACCTGAAATATGCCAAGCAATGTTAGAAATTCACCAACAAAACCGGATGTGCCAGGCAGCCCTACATTTGCCATCGTGAAAATGAGGAACACAACGGCATAATTCGGCATCCGGTTGACGAGGCCACCATAGGCCGCAATCTCGCGCGTATGCATACGGTCATAGACCACCCCGACACAAAGGAAGAGCGCGCCAGAGATAAGACCATGCGACAGCATTTGATAGATACCGCCCTGAATGCCGTTTGCATTTGCCGCGAATATGCCCATGGTCACATAACCCATGTGGGCAACGGATGAATACGCAATCAGTTTCTTGATGTCTTCCTGCATCAGCGCAACAAGTGACGTGTAGATGATGGCCACTACGGACAGCACGAATACCAGCGTGGCAAATTCAGCACTGGCGAGCGGGAACATCGGCAGTGAGAAACGAAGGAAGCCGTATCCGCCCATCTTCAACAATACTGCCGCCAGAATGACAGAACCTGCGGTTGGCGCCTCCACGTGTGCATCCGGCAACCAGGTATGGACCGGCCACATCGGCATTTTCACGGCAAATGACGCAAAGAAAGCGAGCCATAGCCATGTTTGCATGCTTGCCGGGAAGTCATAGGCCAGAAGTTCCGGGATATCTGTTGTGCCAGCCTCCCAGTACATTGCCATCATGGCAAGCAACATCAGTACCGAGCCAACGAGGGTATAGAGGAAAAACTTGAAACTTGCATAAACCCGGCGTTTGCCACCCCATATGCCGATAATCAGGAACATCGGGATCAGGCCGGCTTCGAAGAAAATGTAGAAAAGCATCAGGTCGAGCGCACAAAAGACACCGATCATGAAGGTTTCCAATACGAGGAACGCAATCATGTATTCCTTGACGCCGCTTTTCACACTTTTCCAGCTCGCGAGAATGCAGAATGGCATGAGGAACGTTGTCAGGATCACGAACAGCATGGAAATACCATCCACGCCCATGTGATAAGCCATGAATTCACCGACCCATTCATGGCGTTCGACAAACTGGAACCCGACGACGGTATTGTCAAAATTGATCCAGATCAGCAGCGAGGCAATCAATGTGAAGGCCGTTGTAAAGAAGGCCACATTCTTCACATTACGTTCCGCAACCGGGCTGTCGGTCGGGATCAGCATGATCAGGAACGCACCGACCAGTGGCAGGAAGGTAATGGTTGAGAGGATCGGCCAATCAGTCATTAACCCGCCCCTCCAAACATCGACCAGCTAATGATGGCAGCCAGACCGATCATCATTGCGAAAGCATAGTGATAGACGTAGCCGGACTGCAGTTTGACCACTTTTCCTGTTACATCCAGAACACGGGCCGAAACGCCATCCGGACCGAAACCGTCAATCAGCCATCCGTCTCCACGCTTCCAGAAGAAACGGCCAATCCACATGGATGGTTTGACCAGCAGAAAGTCATAGATCTCATCAAAATACCATTTGTTGAGCAGGAACTGGTAAAGGGCAGGATGCTGTTTTGCGAGTTCCTTTGGCGTTTCCGGCGAGCGGATATACATGTACCACGCCAGTACAAAACCAATGGCCATAACGATAAACGGTGACCATTTCACCAGATAAGGCACATGGTGGAATTCATCCAGAATCTTGTTGTCTGTGCCCGCAAACAACGCTTCACGCCAGAAGGCATTGTACCAGCCTTCATGATGCCCGCCAGTTTCGTGACCAAGGAATGATCCATAGAAAACAACACCTGCGAACAACGCACCAATTGCGAGGATATAGAGCGGTACCAGCATGACATTTGGTGATTCATGAATATGGCTCATGACATCTGCCGAGGCTCTTGGTTTGCCGTGGAAGGTCATGAAAATGAGGCGCCAAGAGTAAAAGCTGGTGAAAAGTGCTGCAACAACCAGCATGACAAATGCGTAGCCCGCAAACTGGTTTTGACCGACAAACACGCTTTCAATAATCGCATCTTTTGAGAAAAAGCCCGCCGTGCCAAGATAGGTTCCCGGTATGCCGAGACCTGTAAGCGCAACTGTTCCGATAATCATCATCCAGTATGTTTTTGGAATATGGGTTCGAAGCCCGCCCATATTGCGCATGTCCTGCTCATCAGACACTGCGTGAATTACAGAACCCGCACCAAGGAACAAGAGCGCCTTGAAGAACGCGTGTGTAAAGAGATGGAATATTGCAGCACCATATGCACCAACACCAAGGGCAGCAAACATGTACCCCAATTGCGAACAGGTTGAATAAGCAATGACGCGCTTGATGTCGTTCTGAACAAGACCAACCGTTGCAGCAAAAAACGCAGTTGTTGCACCAAACAGGGTAACTACCGTCAATGCCGTATGGGAGTATTCAAACAGTGGCGACATGCGTGCCACGAGGAATACACCGGCTGTAACCATGGTCGCAGCGTGGATGAGTGCAGAAACTGGTGTTGGCCCTTCCATCGCATCCGGCAGCCATGTGTGAAGAAGGAACTGGGCTGACTTGCCCATTGCGCCCATGAAGAGCAGGATACACACCACCGTCAATGCATCATTGCCGTTAAGCGCATAACCCAAGAAGTTCATCACGGTTTCTTCCGAGTTCGCCACACCTTCCGCATTCGCAAAAATGGTTGAAAACTCGATTGTGTTGAAAAGGTAAAACACTCCGAAAATACCGAGTGCAAACCCGAAATCTCCAACCCGGTTGACGACAAAAGCCTTGATAGCAGCGGCATTTGCAGAAGGTTTCTTGAACCAGAAACCAATCAGCAGATACGATGCTAGCCCCACACCTTCCCAGCCGAAGAACATCTGCAGCAGGTTGTCGGATGTCACCAGCATCAACATCGCGAAGGTGAACAGGGACAGATACGCAAAGAAACGGGGACGATCCGGGTCGTGATGCATGTAACCGATAGAATACATGTGCACTAGCGCGGAAACCGTATTCACAACCACCAGCATGACAACGGTTAGTGTATCGATCCGGAATGCCCAGTTGACGTTCAGATCGCCGGAACTCACCCATTGCAATACCGGTACTGTAAACGGAACCTGTTCCGAATATGCAAATGTCAGGAATGCAATCCAGGAAAGAATGGCAGACAGTATCAAAAGACCGGTTGTAATGTATTCGCAGCCCTTTGCACCCAGGGACTTGCTGAAAAGCCCGGCAAGCAGGAAGCCGATCAACGGAAAGAAGACAATTGCGTGATACATGAGTTGTTTTCCGTCTAACCTTTCATGGTGCTTACATCTTCAACCGCAATGGATCCCCTGTTGCGGAAGAACACAACAAGGATCGCAAGGCCGATCGCGGCTTCAGCGGCAGCAACTGTCAAAACAAACAGGGCAAATACCTGTCCCATGAGATCATTCAAATGCTGGGAAAACGCAACAAAGTTGAGATTGACCGCAAGCAGGATGATCTCAATCGACATCAGGATGATGAGAATGTTTTTCCGGTTCAGGAATATGCCGAGCATCCCGATGGAAAACAGGATGGCACTGACAGACAGGTAATGTGAAAGACCGATTTCCATATCAATACAAGCAAGCAGGAACTTACAGCCCCTGCCCCGGCTCCACCTTTCTCAATTGAACTGCAGTTTTCGGATCGCGTGCAATCTGTGTCGCGATATCCTGACGGCGAACGCTTTCCTTGTGGCGCAAGGTCAGAACGATTGCGCCAATCATGGCAACCAGCAGGATCATGCCCGCAAGCTGGAAGAAGAAAATGTAATCCGTATACAGGATATTGCCGAGTGCTTCGATATTACGGATTTCGTTCGGATCCGGAATCGGGGCTTCACCGGTATTGCTTGCGCTTGGCGCAGCTACCCAGCTTCCGATAACCATCAACAGTTCGGCAAGAACAATGAGACCTACCAACAGGCCAACAGGCATATATTGAAGGTAGCCTTCACGAAGCTCGGCAAAATCCACATCCAGCATCATCACGACAAATAGGAACAGCACCGCGACCGCGCCGACATAGACAACAATCAGCAGCAAACCAAGGAACTCCGCACCTGCCATGATGAACAGCCCGGAAGCATTTACAAATGTCAGAATGAGAAACAGGACTGAATGCACGGGATTGCGGGAAGAAATCACCATGAAGGCAGCACCGATCATGATGATTGAGAAGAGATAGAAAAAGAGGCCTGATACGATCATGTCTGTTTCTTACCTGTATGGCGCATCCAGATGCAGGTTCTGGGCGATCTCGCGTTCCCAGCGGTCACCGTTATCGAGAAGCTTGTCCTTGTCGTAGTAAAGCTCTTCGCGGTTCTCGGTGGCGAACTCGAAATTCGGCCCTTCAACAATTGCATCAACCGGACAGGCCTCCTGACAGAAACCGCAATAGATGCATTTCACCATGTCGATGTCATAACGGATGGTGCGACGGGTTCCATCATTGCCGCGCGGACCTGCTTCAATGGTAATGGCCTGTGCCGGGCAGATTGCCTCGCAGAGCTTGCACGCGATGCAACGCTCTTCACCGTTCGGGTAACGCCGCAACACATGCTCTCCCCGGAAACGTGGTGACACAGGTCCTTTTTCGAACGGATAGTTGATGGTTGCCTTTGGTGCAAAGAAGTACCGTAGCGCAAGCCCAAGTGCACTAACGAACTCTTTGAGGAGAAGTGATTTTGCTGCCTGGCCTAGTGTACTCATGCTGAAACCCACCCTGTGATTTGAAGAACAAGTGCGGTTGCAAAAACCATAAACAGGGAAATTGGCAGAAATACTTTCCAGCCAAGACGCATGAGTTGGTCATAACGGTAACGTGGCACCACTGACCTCACCATCGCCATGGAGAAGAAGACGAGCAGCATCTTGATCATGAACCAGACTGCACCCGGCACCCAATTCAGGAACCAAACATCAAATGGCGGCAACCATCCTCCCAGGAACAAAAGCGTGACAAGTGCACACATCAGCTGAATGGCAACAAACTCACCGAGGAAGAACAGCAGGAAGAGCGTTGAAGAATATTCAACCATATGCCCTGCAACGAGTTCGGATTCCGCTTCCGGCAGATCAAATGGCGGGCGGTTGGTTTCCGCGATCGCTGAAATGTAGAAAACGATGAACATCGGGAACAATGGCAACCAGTGCCAGTCCAGGAATGATGCGGGCATGCCGAGGAAATGCGTTCCAAGACCTGTCTGCTGCGCATTCACAATATCGATCATGTTGAGCGAACCCACACAGAGCAATACCGTGATAATCACAAATCCGATGGAAACCTCGTAGGAAACCATTTGAGCGGCAGAGCGCAGAGACGCGAGAAACGCATATTTGGAGTTGGACGCCCAGCCCCCCATG
>JBCCYR010000060.1:0-10251 GCA_039189355.1 Pseudomonadota bacterium | reverse complement strand
TCACAATTCAATGGCCTGCCAAGCGCGCTGCTTAACGGGCCATCTGGTCAACTTCGAGATTGAGCCTGTCGCCCACTTTGCGATTACCCCAGGTCGTTACCTCAAGTGTATGCTTGATAATAAGGACATCAAACCGGTTGCTGTCGACATGATTGATGGTAAGGGAGGTTCCATCAAGTGCGACAGATCCTTTCGGTGCAATGAATTTCGAAAGGTGTTCGGGTGCCTCAAGCGTGTAGCGAACAGCTTCCCCCTCCTCTTTCACCTCGATAATATCAGCAGTTCCATCAATATGTCCGGAAACCAGGTGTCCCCCGAGTTCATCACCGATTTTCAGGGAACGCTCAAGATTGACAGGATCACCTTCCGCAATTGTGCCGAGAGTGGAAAGCCGAAGAGCCTCTTCCCAGGCTTCGACCTCGATCCATGTACCCTCTTTGTCGACAACGGTAAGACAAACACCGTTGTGGGCAACGGATGCTCCGATGTCGATCGTTGAAGTGTCATAGCTTGTTGATATGCGCAGGCGTTTTCCCTGATCCAGTTCAGTAATCACACTGACATGGCCAACGTCTGTAACTATGCCTGTAAACATTCGTTTTCCTGTTTTCTCAGCCGGAGCGAAACATCGTTTCCAAACTTTAGTTCCTGCACAATTTCAAAGCCTTCAGGTGGCACATCGGGTTTGAAACACGCGTATATTGCATCCGCCCTGTTCTCCGGCGCTTCCGGTGTGCCGCCGACATGAACTATGATTTCATCAACCATATCGTCTCTCAAAAGACTTTTTGCAAGCTCTGCTCCGCCTTCAACCATCACAGACTGAATGCCCCGGGCAGCCAGGTCTTCAAACATTTCAGGTAGTGCAATTCTGTCACCATCCATTTCAGCAGGGATATGTTGAATGCCGTTTTGCCTAATCATTGTTGTCCATTCATCTGGGGCTTCCGAAGGAGCCACTACCCAAGTCTGCACATCCCTGGCAGTTGAGACCAGCTTGAAGTCTTCAGTTAACTTGTGCTTGCTATCAAGTACTACCCTGACAGGCGAACGATGTTCCATGCCCGGCAAACGGCATGTGAGTTGCGGATCATCCGCCAACACAGTTCCACTGCCAACAAGAATGGCATCATGCCGTGCACGGGCAAGGTGGGTCTGAAGCATTGAGCCGCGGCAGGAAATTTTGAGATTTCCGGTTTGCATGCAGCCGATCAGTCCGTCCCTGTCCATTGCCAGTTTCAGGGTAACAAAAGGCAAAAAGCCTGACCTTGCCTTGAGATAGCCTTGAATAACCCGTCCGGCGAACTCTCCACCGTCCATTTCACAAACTTCCACGTCGGCCGCTTGCAGCATGGCATGACCCTGACCATTCACCCGGTTATCCGGATCGCTAATGGCCGTTACAACGCGTTGCACTCCCGCATCGATCAAAGCCTGAGCACAAGGCGGCGTTTTTCCATGATGCGAGCAGGGCTCAAGTGTGACGTATGCTGTTGCCCCTTTCGCGTACTCCCCGGCTTCTTCCAGCGCCGGAGGTTCTGCATGCGGGCGCCCGCCCCATGCAGTAACAGCCGATCCGACAATCACCGGACCGTATCCAAGGTCTGCAACGATAATACATCCAACAGATGGATTTGTACCTGTCAGCCCCTGATGTTTTCTTGCCAGGCGCAAGGCAGCATCAATAAAGCGCTTGTCTTCTTTGTCTGAAACAGTCGAACTCATGACATGGGCAATCGCACAATAATCCCTGCATTTACAATCACGCTGGTGCGATCAGTCACTTCATCATGAATGTTCAGACCACCGTGAACGGCCTTCGCAGTAATCCGCCCATATGGCAATTCGGCGGCAACTTCACCAAGGTCTACTTTTCCCGGGTCCTGGGCAGCAATATTCAATTCAATCTGCATGATGGCAGGATCAATATCGAGACTTTTGAACAACGTCAGCGATGAATGATGGATGGCGTCCTGAACAGCGCGTTTGGCGGCTTTGGTGTAGTCTTCACCGTAAAGATCGTTGCCGGTGCCCATTTCAAGAATGATGCGTTTTAACCCGCTCATTGCTCAACCCACTTCTTGTCTTCCGGAAGATCAAGGTAAACCAGCAAAGCTGCGTTTGCCATGATGGTCCCGGGCGACCCGTCATCCTTTGGCGTATCCATTCCACCCTTCACAACTTCTACAGATCCATTGCCATAGGGAAGAACTGAAGCAACCTGTTCCTTGTCGACTGCTTCCGGTTTCTGAACGCCGATGTGAATGTCTACCCGCATTTCCTCACGCGGTTTGCCAAAGGCATCCGCAACCACAAGTGAATTCTGGCGAAGGGCATTGTGAACGGCCCGCATTGCAGCTTTTGTGTAATCCGAGCCGCGGATATCCGTTCCCATGCCCAGTTCCATGACCATACGTTTCCAGGCCATCAGTCTTCCTCACTGCCCATTTTACTAAGAAAACCCTCGAAATCCTTCACTTCCTGAAAATCCTGGTAGACGGAGGCAAAACGCACATAGGCAACTTCGTCAATATGCTTAAGGCCTTCCATGACCAGTTTTCCGATTTCATCCGATTTTATGTCGCCCTCTCCCTGGCTTTCCAGTTGACGGACAATACCTGAAATCATTTGTTCCAGACGATCAGGGTCAATGTCACGTTTACGCGTTGCGGTATCAATGGACTTCGCGAGCTTGTCGCGGTCAAAGAGCACCTTCTTGCCCGACTTTTTCAGCACCCGGAGTTCACGCAATTGTATACGTTCAAATGTCGTGAAACGTCCTCCGCAGGCGGAACAAATCCTGCGCCTGCGAATGGCGCTGCCATCTTCGGTAGACCGCGAATCCTTGACCTGTGTATCGTCGTGTGTGCAGTACGGGCAGCGCAACAAAAAAGCCTTTCATCAAATGATGAAAGGCTCTTAGCATTGTTACAATTTGTTCGCCAGATTACATGTGCGAATACATCGGGAAGCGGTCTGTCATTTCCACGACTTTTGCCTGGACGGCAGCTTCAACCGCCTGATTTGCATCGTCGTCATTGGCAACCATCAGGCCATCTAGAACTTCGGTGATGAAGTTACCGATCTCGCGGAATTCTTCCTCACCAAACCCACGCGTTGTACCCGCCGGAGAACCAAGACGTATGCCTGAAGTGACAAAAGGCTTTTCCGGATCAAACGGAATGCCGTTCTTGTTGCAGGTAATGTTTGCACGGCCAAGCGCTGCTTCAGCCCGTTTTCCGGTTGCCTTTTTGGGACGCAGGTCAACAAGCATTGAATGATTTTCCGTTCCCCCGGAAACAATATCCAGACCATTGTCCATCAGGCCTGCAGCAAGCGCACGGGCATTGTCTTTCACTCGTTGCTGATAGACTTTGAAATCGTCCTCAAGTGCTTCCTTGAAGGCAACCGCCTTTGCTGCAATCACATGCATCAACGGACCGCCCTGCAGACCAGGGAAAACTGCGGAATTCATTTTCTTCGCAATAGCCTCGTCATTCGACAGGATCATGCCGCCACGGGGCCCACGCAAGGACTTGTGTGTTGTGGTTGTTACAACATGTGCATGGGGAACTGGAGAGTCATGCACGCCTGCTGCAACCAGTCCTGCAATGTGTGACATATCGACAAGAAGGTAAGCATCAATGCTGTCGGCGATCCGGCGGAATGCAGCCCAATCCCACTCACGCGAATATGCCGTACCACCTGCGATGATCAGTTTTGGTTTTTCTTCCTGTGCCTTGCGCTCAACTTCGGCAATATCGATCTGGTGATTTTCTTCGCTGACCCCATAAGAAACAACTTCAAACCACTTTCCGGACATGTTGACCGGAGAACCGTGTGTCAAATGACCACCGGAATTAAGATCAAGCCCCATGAATTTGTCACCGGGCTGTAGCAGTGCCAGAAAAACAGCCTGATTCATCTGGCTGCCGGAATTCGGTTGCACATTTACAAAATTGCATCCGAACAACTGCTTTGCACGTTCGATTGCAAGATTTTCAGCAACATCAACAAACTCGCACCCGCCGTAATAGCGTTTGCCCGGGTAACCTTCCGCATATTTGTTTGTCATGATGGAACCTTGTGCCTCGAGCACTGCTCTGGAAACAATGTTTTCCGAAGCTATGAGTTCAATCTCATGACGCTGGCGCCCCAGTTCCTTTTGAATTGCTGAATGAATTTCAGGATCAATTTCACTCAGTGGTGTATTGAAAAATGTATCAAGACTTGCCGACATTATACTCATCCCTGTGTTAATCCGGGACAGATATACGCGAAAAATCTGACACATCTGTCCAAATCACGCTAACTAGAGCGCGAAAACCGAATGGCAAACTAATGCAGCCATGATCAATGGGCAAAACAGCGCACCCTAAAGTAACAGCAATAAGGGATTAATCAGTCCCAGTTGGCGGAGGCGAGTTCCTGCGCACCATCACGACTGTAAATATCGTCACGGAACTGAACGACACCATTCTTTGTCGACCAAGCCGTAATGTAGTTCCAATATACCGGAACAGGTGCAGCCAGTTTTACGTCAACACGGTCACCAGACTCAATCGTACGCTCAAGTTGGCGGCGGCCCCAGTCAGGCGTTTCATTTGCAATCCATGTAATGAGATCGCGAACATTCTGAACCCTGACACAACCGGAGGATTCAAAACGCAGCAGTTTTGAGAACAGGCTCTGTTGTGGTGTATCATGCATGTAAACTGCGTGCGGATTCGGGAAGTTGATTTTAACCGAGCCCATGGCATTGATTTTGCCTGGATCCTGCCGGAACATGTAGTTTACAGCCTCATCCGAATTCCAGTTGATTGTTTCCGGTGGAATTTCCTGTTGAGTATTCCAGTCAAAGATGCGGATCTTGTTCCGGGTGAGATAAGTCGGATCCTTCTGCATCAGCGGAATCAGGTCTTTCTTGATGATTGATACAGGCGAAGTCCAGTATGGGTTGAGATTCAACTCATAGATTTTGGAGGCAATGATCGGCGACTGCCGGTCTGTTTTGCCAACAATGGCCGTATGACGGGACTCAACCTTGCCGTGACGCACGGCTTCAATCTGTGCTGCAGGGATGTTTACCATCACATAGCGGTCGCCAAGATAACCCGACATGGAGCGCAGGCGAACGAGGTTCGTTTCCAATTGTCCAAGACGGATGCTGGCCGGTACGTTCATTGCAGCGAAACTGTATTTACCCATCACGCCGTCTGCAGGAAGTCCGTGGCGGGCCTGGAAACGACGTACAGCGCCATCAACCCAGGTATCGAACACATCGGAGCGACCGGTACTGCGGTCAAGGTCACGGGATGCAACCAGCCTGTCTCTCAGTAACTGCACATTGCGGGACTGGTCTCCAAGGCGCAGTTTCTGGTTTGCCGGAACAATCGGCCATCCACCTTTTAAAGAGAGTTCGCGATATTCGCCGATGGCACGCTCAACAAAGACGGGTGTCTGCGGCGAGAAAACCGGAATGTTTGTCGCTGAAAGTTTTGCATCGCCTTTACGGGCATCAAACTGGTCACTCCAGATATCCCGCTTGGAAGAACGAATAATCGATGCAATCGGATTTTCTGCCAGGACAGGTGTCGCTGCGGCAGTCGAGCCAAGCGCTGCAAGTCCGGAAAGAAAGTTTCTACGCTTCATTTTGTGTGCCCAATTTGAAAAGAATCATTTGATTTTCAACGATAAATCCCAGCGCTTCCAAGATATTCACTGATAGTTGCCGAAACAAGGTTAAATTTTCGGTAACTATACAATATCTCTCGATAATATCCTGTTTTTACGTCGGCATGCACCCGAAGAATTAGATTGAACAGCGTTAAATCCGTGATTTGTGGTGAATTATGGGCGGAAATAAAAAAAGCCCGCACAAAGTGCGGGCCATATTCAATATCTCGTGAGCATTACAGTCTATAGAGTATCTGATCAGTCCAGAAGCGCTCAAGCCGCTTCAGAGACTGGTTCATGCGTGAGAATTCCTCGCCGCTGATTCCGCCGACCTGTTCGATTGAATCCGTATGACGTTCGTAGAGCTTGTTCACAACTTCAGCAACTTCCATGCCAGCTTTCGTAAGGCTTACGCGGACAGAACGACGGTCAACACGGGATTTCTGATGGTTGATATATCCCTGATCAACCAGCTTTTTCAGATTATACGATACGTTTGAACCCAGATAATAACCGCGGCTGCGCAATTCCCCTGCTGTGAGTTCCATGTTGCCGATGTTGTAAAGCAACAACGCTTGAACAGGATTGATGTCGCTTCTACCCTTGCGGTCGAATTCGTCCTTGATCACATCAAGAAGACGGCGGTGCAGCCGCTCTACCATTGTCAAGGAATCGAGATAAAGGGTTTTAAGGTCCCCTTCATATGAAGGCTCGATCGCCTTCCCCACCATTTCTGGTATATTGTTCATTTTCGCCTCACTGTTTTATTTTGGCGGGATTGTTTCCTCCCACTCTGGAAGCAGTTGTACGGCAATCGTCTAAAATTCGAATTAAAACTTAGGATTAATTCCAGGTTACCAAACCCGGTAAAACTCTCTCGAAAGCAATATGCTTAAACTCGGCAGAAACGGCTGATTCAAGCCATTTCTGCCAATCCCTAATCGTATGCTCTTAGTAGAATTTTAACCATCCGTTTCTATCACTGAACAATATTGACATTGGGGCATATGTATAATGAGTTCGATCGTGAAATCCGGAAGTTGGTTTGTAGCATCGTGGTTTATACGCGGGTGTTATATACTTGCGTTGATTGTAATCGGAATTCTTTGCCTGAAATTCTACTTCGACCAGCATGAAACGAACCTGCGTCTGGATACAATCAGCATGCTGTCAGATCAGGTAGAGATCACCAACAATGCCATGCTGTTATTGTCGGAGAAGGCGACACGTATCGGACTTGAAACGCCTGAGAAAGAAGACCAAAGCGCACTTTCCGACCTGCTCGTCGGGCTTACCTTCAAACAGCGCAAGGAATTTCTGGCAAACCGCCCGGTAGATCCGGAAATTTTTCCGTACCAGACCACACTGGTATTCTTTCAGCGCAGTGCAGACAAACAATTCACCAGTATGCAGGAGCTCTGGCAGAAGATTCCAAAGGACCTGCAGTTCTCAATCCAAAATTCATCACGTTATCTGAAAGGCGAACAACCTTTCCGCCATCATGAGGAAATCCTGCAAAGCGACAAAATTGATGCGTCGCGTAACAAAGCAGACATCCATTGGGCAGCGCGGCGCATAGAAGCGACATATGTCAATCAGGTTCTTCCCAGCAATCAGCACATTATAAAAAAGATGCGCGATGAAAAGAATATGCTGGTTTCCGCTCAAGGCTTGCTTCTGGAAGAATTTCTGCTGATTACAATTGGTGTTTTGGCATTCATTGGATTTTTCATCTTCATTCCCATCGATATGTTTATTCAGCGCATGATGAAAAGAGTCGTTGAAAAAACCGAACTTGCCGAACAGGAAACCAGGCGCGCAGAACTGGCCGACAGGGCGAAGAGTGAGTTCCTTGCCAATATGAGTCACGAAATCCGCACCCCAATGAACGGTGTAATGGGGATGGCTGAATTATTGATGCGGACTGAGTTGAACCAGAAACAGAAGACGTTTGCTGATATTATCGTCAAATCAGGCGCTTCACTTCTGACAATCATCAATGACATTCTCGATTTCTCAAAAATCGACGCCGGGCAGATGGAACTTGATCCGGCACCTTTCAGCCTTTCCGAGGCCATTGAAGATGTTGCAACGCTTGTAGCCTCCAAAGTTGCCGAGAAAGATCTTGAGCTGGCCGTGCGTATATCTCCCGAATTGCCGGAAAGGTTTGTGGGCGATGTTGGCCGTATACGCCAGATTGTTACAAACCTGGTCGGGAATGCAGTCAAATTTACCGAAGAGGGGCACATCCTCGTTGATGTTGATGGCAATGTGGACGGCAAGACAGCAACATTAAAGATTGCTGTCAATGATACCGGCATCGGTATTGAAAAGGAAAAGCTTGGCCGAATTTTTGAGAAATTCAGCCAGGTTGATGAAAGTGCCACCAGAAAGCATGAGGGCACAGGCTTGGGACTTGCAATTACCTCGTCACTTGTCGAATTGATGGGGGGTCAGATTGGCATTGAATCAGAACTTGGCAAGGGCTCAACTTTCTGGCTAGAAATCACACTTCCCATCTTTGGTAATGCGGTCAAGAAACGGTCTGTTCCCATGGATGTCAGCGGAGCTCGCATTCTGATTGTCGATGACAACGCGGTAAACCGCTCCATTCTCGTCGAAAACATGGTTGCATGGAAATTTGAGAGTGCGGCTGCATCGTCCGGTGCTGAAGCACTCGCTGCTATCAGGGCAATGCATGAGCAAAAGATCGAACCTGACTGTGTCATTCTCGACTATCACATGCCCAAAATGGATGGGGGTGAACTCGCAAGAGAAATACGCGCAGACAAGACGATTTCCCATATTCCAATCATCATGCTCACTTCTGTTGACCAGATGGAAGACGGCCAAAACTTCTCCTCCCTTGGCATACAGGGGCATCTTGTCAAACCTGCCCGCTCTTCCCTGTTACTGGAAACCATTATCACGACCTTGCAGGAAGCCCGTGACACCGGCAACGAAATGCTGACCGGCATCGCCATGGCAAAACAAATCGGTTCAACAGACAAAACAATGGATGAATCTTACGAGGCAGAAGTTGCAAGGCCGGCAAATATCGAACCCACAAGCAACGCATCAACACCGACAACAGTTACAGATATTGAAGAATCACACTCCGAACATGATCCCAAAAAACAAAGTGATGAGAGTTTTTCAGGTATTCAGAAATCATCGGTTATCTCGGCAATAGATGAATTGAGGGAGAGTTCAAAAGATGCGATTGACGTTCTTATTGCTGAAGACAATGAGGTGAACCAGATCGTTTTCAAGCAGATTATGCAAGGCAGCGGATATTCGTTTCTGATTGCAAGCAATGGCAAAGAGGCTATTGAACTCTATCGCAAGCATACACCACGTGTGATATGCATGGATGTCTCCATGCCGATCATGAATGGTCATCAGGCAACCAAGGAAATTCGTCAAATCGAGCGTTATTCCGCCAAGCATACACCGATCATTGGTGTGACTGCACATGCCATTAACGGTGACATGGAAAAATGCTTTGAAGCAGGCATGGATGATTATCTGTCAAAACCGGTTTCGCCGGAAAGGCTTGAAGAGAAAATCCTGAAATGGATGAATGCTTCTGAGGAAAACACAGCTGCAGATTCAATATACTGATCGCCTCAATTACAAGGTCCTGAACCTAGCCATCCTCACTGCCTCGCCTTTCTACATACATGTTAATTGCGAGCACCATCAGGTATACAGTTATTGCGATTGCATGAAAAAGCAGAACAATGTTGGCCTGGCCAAAAATTGCGGGATAAAATCCGTACATTGTGACTTCAATGATCATGACGATTATCCAAACCACCACACCCCATCGCCATGCTCCCCAAAGTCCGAGTGAGGCAACCGGCAACAAGACAACCAGTGAGGTTGCCGCGACTTTCCAGGGTGAAGACATCGTATCAAACCGTATGTTGCCATCGGATATACCGGTCAGTTTTGCCCAATAACTTGCAGAAAATGCGAGCAATACCAAAGACACGACGCGCAGTAGCAACATGAGGTAATTTACCTGCGACACAAAACCTGCCCTTGATACAGTATTGGTTTTCACGAACTTTCGCCTTATGAAGATGTGCTGACGTGCTGTACATGGAAATTTGAGGACAACACAAGTCCTATAATCCAAGGTTTATTATGAAAAGAACAGTTGATGAAATCACCGGTAATCGCAGAATGCGACGCAACCGCCGGTTTGAGTGGAACCGGAGACTTGTTCAGGAAAGCGCTTTGTCGGTTGATGATCTGATCTGGCCGGTTTTCATCTGCGAGGGTAAAGGTGTTGTTGAGCCACTCGAAAAATTGCCGGGTGTTTCCCGTTACTCCGTGGACAAGATTGGCGAACAGGCAAAACTCGCCGAAAAACTTGGAATACCGACAATTGCAACTTTTGGTAATGTGGCCATGGACAAACGGGACCAGACCGGATCAGAAGCGCTAAATCCTGAAAACATTCTCAACCAGGCGACAAAAGCAATCAAGGATGTAGCCCCCGATGTCGGGGTTATTACAGATGTGGCGCTGGACCTTTTCACAGACCATGGACATGACGGCATTTTG
>JBCCYR010000059.1:0-10294 GCA_039189355.1 Pseudomonadota bacterium | reverse complement strand
CTCGGATTGTCTTCTTTGCAGTTCTTCCTCAAGTGCCTTGTGACCGGCTGCGGTCATTGGAACTTTTTCCATCTTATTACTCTCTGTTTAAATTCAATTGCCGCCCAACCCGGCAATTGGCAAAAAGAAAACGGCCCCCAGAACGCATATTCCGGAGCCGCAATCCATGTTCAAGACGATAATATAGAAGGAAAATTGTGATTTTGCCAGAATTTTGTAGGTTTTTTGACAGCTACAAAGAAAACACTTCAAAATTGGTAAATTCTGGATGAAATTGGTTTCATGCTAGATAAACAATCCCCGGACGGTCCTGTCCAGCTTTCACAACCGGTTTCCTTTTCCGATCGATTGCCGGGAGAGGTCGATGTTGTTGTGGTAGGTGCCGGTGTAATCGGCATGTTTGCAGCACTTTATATGGCACGTGCCGGATTGAAAGTCGTTGTCTGCGAGAAGGGCCGGGTAGCATGTGAACAGTCTTCCAGGAACTGGGGCTGGATACGCCAGCATGGGCGGGACCGGGCTGAACTTCCCATCATGATGGAGGCATCCCGTCTTTGGGAAGAGGCTGACAAGGAAACAGGCGGACGAACCGGATTCAAGCGCGGTGGAGTCTGTTATCTTGCGAGCAGCGAGGCGAAACTGGCAAGGCGTGAAAGCTGGCTTGATATCGCGCGTGAATGCCAGCTTGATACAAGAATGCTGACCAAGGCTGAAGTGGATGAACTCATTGACCGGTCTGGAGCAAACGGTAGTGCCCATCAATGGGCAGGTGCATCCTACACACCGAGTGACGCACGCGCGGAGGCTTGGCAGGCAATCCCGGCCATTGCTGAACTTGCGCATTCTCACGGGGTTACCATTCGTGAAAATTGCGCGGTACGCGGCCTTGACATACAGGGTGGCAAAATTGCCGGCGTTGTTACCGAGAATGGTATTGTAAAATGCGAACAGGTGATTGTGGCGGCAGGAGCATGGACATCACTGTTTCTGAAGCGTCATGGTTTCAACATACCGCAATTGAGTGTGCGTTCCACGGTGTGCCAGACTGTGCCGCTGCCTGAAGTGTTTGAAGGAAATGCGGCGGATGAAACGCTTGCCTTCCGCAGGCGCAATGATGGCAGTTACAACCTTGCCGGGGGCGCACGACACGACTGTTACATCGGTCCGGACGCATTCCGCCATTTTTTCAAATACTTGCCCGTAGCAGCAGAGCATCTGCCCGATACCACTTTCCGGTTTGCCGCTCCCACAGGATTTCCCGATGCGTGGGATACTGCGAGAAAATGGGCGGATGACGACAAAACACCGTTTGAAAACATGCGGGTTCTTGACCCTGCTCCAAATCTGAAACAGGTGGAGAAAATCCGGGAGAATTTTGCAACGCGCTTTCCACATATGGGCAAGCCTGAAGTCCGTAAAGCGTGGGCTGGCATGATTGACTGCATGCCGGATGTTGTTCCGATTGTGGATCGCGTTCCGGCACTTGATGGATTGATTGTGGCAACCGGCATGAGTGGCCATGGCTTCGGGATTGGTCCCGGTTTCGGAAAGATTTTAACCGCAATGGTCCAAGGCAATCCTGCAGGGCATGATATCAGCCGTTTCCGGTTCACGCGCTTTACAGACGGAAGCAAGCTGGAACCCGGACCGTCAATATAAGTTATTACCGGAACAGGCATGTTGGTTCAGATACTCATAGGCTCGGCGACCATCCTCTCAACCATGATGGTCATTGTTGGCTTCGTAGGCATAAGCATCCGGTTCTTTAAACGTCTGGATTCCCACATGAATGACAACGGTAACTGGAACAAACGGATGTTTGTCAGCCTCGCCACAGCCGTTGTTATGGTCCTGATTGCAAATACGATCTGCATATGGATATGGGCGATCCTGTTCCGTTTTCTGGATGTCTTCCCAACCTTTGAATCGGCGGTCTATTTTTCTCTCGTTTCGTTCACGACCGTTGGTTATGGCGATGTTGTTGCGGACGAAGGATGGCGCGTACTGACTGGATTTGTATCCGTGAACGGTCTGCTGGCGTTTGGCGTTTTCACTGCTTTCATGATGCAGGTCATAAGCCAGGTTTCGATGAAAAACTGATCTGCGTTAGCTGCCAAGGAGGTGATCAACAGCAACAAAGCCGCCAACTAATATGCCCGCAGCCAGCATGATCGACAGTATTCCGGCAACAATGCCGAAGGTTAACCAAAGACCGTCCTTCTGGGAATTGGCGAGTCCAATGACGAAGATTGCAAATGCCGGAGGTGCATTGCCAAGCGGAATTGGAAAAACGACCACGATGCCGAGTATAAACGTGATTATCCCGACGATTTGGTCGCCCTGATAGCGTTTGAACGGCCAGTAGCGGGGTTTCAAAAATTTTTCGATCTTCAATGTCCATGGCAGAATGCGCGTGACCAGATTGTCCAGCGTTTCAGGTTTTACAGCTCTTTCGGAAATGAATTTTGGCATCCAGATGCGTTTTTGCAGAAACATCAACTGGGCAGCGATGATTACGATCGGTATGCCCAAAATTACCGAGGTACCGGGTGGTAACGGGATGAGGTTCAGGGCTGCAAAAAATGCCAGCAGACTGCTGAGAGAGCGGTTTGCGATCAGCTTTGTAATATCGCCGACGGTTGAAACTTCATGGTCTCCGGAAACCAGCGATTCCAGAATTCGCGAGAAAGAACGAAAGGAACGTCTTTTCCTTTTGTTTTCAGAGATGGCTTCTGGGGGCTCCGGACTGTTCACCAACATCACCTGTTCCGCTGCCCCAACGCGCTGAAATGTATCTTTTCCCGGTATATAGGCTGTTACGTGAATATTTTTATAAGAATGTGGGGATTTTTATCCGAAAATCAGGATTCGAGGTTTTGTGCTGTCGTTACCCACTCAATGTCATTTTTTGGCGGTAAATTCGGCGGCTGGTATCCGGTCTTGTTCCGCCGGATCTCCACGCTGTCATGAATTAAAATCTTGTCCTTGGGGGATGCGTCCCGGTTTTTCAGAGTGCGCCGTTCACCCAGCGGGATGTAAAAGTTGAACCAGCTTATCAAATCCCAGTTGTCGCGATAATTATGGTTTTTGTATTCGTTGATACGCCGCCACTTCGGAAAGAATTCAACAATCCACCAAAACCAGTTCAGGGAATCGTGAAGCGGAGCCGTTGGATCAGGTTGTGAGAGATATTTTCCGTCCTCATCCGGGGTCCGGCCCAGCTGATAGTCAAGAAGTTCTTCATTCAACTTGATCCCTGACAGCGAAGCCTCGCGCAACAACCACTCATGGGCAATTTTGGGCACCATACTGTGTGCATCGTCAAAGCCGCCTCCGGAATCCCGGTGTGAACCGGCAAACCACACTTCCCTTGTATCCTGCCTCGGCAAGGTTTCATCATAAAAGTCCGGATTGTTTGGAAGCAAAGTTGTGAACGGCTGGTCCGGTAACCAGTCATAATGAACGTAAAAACGCCTGCGTTCATCTATGGCCAACGCATGCCTGACCGTTTTAATCGATGCGTTCTTGCGGCTGTAGCCGATGTTCTTGATCCGGAACATGCCATTGATCCACATGAATACCGAGCTTACGGTATCCCACATTCCCAGAAATTCGATTTCGACCTCCTTTCGCTTCAGGGTGCTCTGGTAAATCTCAAGATTTTCAAAGTTGCCGGTGAATGAGGCCTCCTTGATTGTATTGAGAGCGTAGCTCTTCAAATGAGCCTGTTCCTTGTCGAGAATTCCGATTGTATAGATCAGGCCAGCAAGAACGCGCACCGTATATGCGCCTCGGCTAAAGCCGAACAGGTAAATCCTGTCCCCTTCTTTCCAGGTATCGATCAGGAATTGATAGGCTTCAAGAACGTTACGATCGAGACCTGCGCCAAAGGCGAGGCCAAACAATTCTTTCAAACGTATCCAAAGCCAGTTTCTGGTCCAGCCGGAAAAGGCCCCCACTGTTCCGACACCCGGGTCATAAAAGACAACCGTTTCGTCGGAATTGTCGATGCACTGATAAAGACGCAGCACGTTTGTGCGTTCGTTTTTTATTTCATTTGAAGTGCCATCACAGAGAATGACAATTGATTTTGTTTTTCTTTTTGCTGCGGCCACAGGAATAACTCCGGTTTACCGGTGTCGCGCCCCTTTAACCGAAGATATCCCAAGTGATTTTACTTGTTAAGCAAAATAAGCCTGTAAAGGTTTTACGTCCATTTCCCGCTTGCTAAGTGCTTCCATGGCCTGAGAAATGCCCACGCCTGCAGACAGGGTTGTGGTGTGGGCCGTCTTGGTTCTCAGCGCTGCCTGTCTCAGTGACCGGGAGTCGGACATCGCTTTCGCGCCTTCGGTCGTATTGATAACCAGTTGCACCTGCTGGTTGAGGATCGCATCCTCAATGTGCGGCCGACCTTCCAGAACCTTGTTGATGCGTTTGCATTCAAGTCCGTTTTCCTCAAGGAACCGCTGGGTTCCACCAGTGGCCATCAGGTTAAAGCCAAGCTCGGAGAATGTTCTGGCTGCCGGGAGTATTCCTTCCTTGTCGGAATCCTTCACTGAAATGAATACTGTACCTTCCTTCGGCAAGGTCATGCCGCCAGCAAGCAGCGCCTTTGCATATGCCATCGGGTAATCCGTATCGAGGCCCATGACCTCGCCGGTAGAGCGCATTTCCGGTCCTAGCAGAATGTCCACACCAGGGAAGCGGGCAAACGGGAACACGGCTTCTTTCACGGAGATATGGCCGAGGTTCTGGGCTTCGCGCCATTCGCCATATTCGGTGACTGCATTCCCAAGTTTCTCGCCCGCCATGATGCGGCTGGCTATTTTAGCGACTGGTGTGCCGATTGTTTTGGCCACAAACGGAACGGTTCTGGAAGCGCGTGGGTTTACCTCCAGAACGTAAATCTGATCGTCCTTGATGGCATATTGCACGTTCATCAGTCCCGAGACCTCAAGTGCGATTGCCATTGCCTTGGACTGGCGTACCAGTTCATCGACTATTTCCTGGCTCAGGGAGTGTGTCGGCAGAGAGCAGGCAGAGTCCCCGGAATGGATGCCAGCTTCCTCGATATGCTCCATGATGCCACATACCCGGACGGTTTCCCCATCGCAGAGGCAATCGACATCGACTTCAATTGCGCCTGAAAGGTAAGAGTCGATCAACACCGGTGTGTCACCTGAAACGACTACGGCTTCGTTGATGTAGCGCTCAAAACCTGCATCCGAGCGGACGATTTCCATTGCCCGGCCACCGAGCACATAAGATGGGCGGATGACTACCGGATAGCCGATTTCCTTGACGATTTCCCGGGCCTCATCGACCGAACGGGCGATGCCGTTGCGCGGTTGCAGAAGTTCAAGGTCGTTGAGCAGTTTCTGGAAACGGTCACGGTCTTCGGCCAGATCAATCTTGTCTGGCGAAGTGCCGAGGATCGGAACATTATGCTCGGTAAGGGTTTGCGCCAGTTTGAGCGGTGTTTGCCCTCCGAACTGCACGATAACGCCTTTCAGTGTTCCGTTTTCCTGCTCTGCGCGGATGATTTCCAGAACGTCTTCGGCTGTCAGCGGCTCGAAATACAAACGGTCGGATGTATCATAGTCGGTCGAAACCGTTTCCGGATTGCAGTTGACCATGATGGTTTCGTAGCCTGCGTCTTCCAGTGCGAAAGCTGCATGACAGCAGCAATAGTCAAACTCGATGCCCTGGCCGATACGGTTCGGGCCACCGCCTAGGATCATGACCTTTTGGCGATCCGAAACCTGTGCTTCGTTGCGGATTTCACCTGCAAAAGGCACTTCATAGGTTGAGTACATGTAGGCTGTTGGTGACGCAAACTCCGCCGCGCATGTATCGATGCGTTTGTAAACCGGGTGCACATCCAGCTTGTTGCGCAATGCGGCAACTTCTTCACCTTTGACGCCTCCTAGTTCCGCCAGCCGTTCATCCGAGAAGCCCTGGCCTTTCAGCATGCGAAGGTTGTCTGCATCCTGCGGCAGGCCGTGTTCCCTGATCCGGTTTTCGCTGTCGATAATCAGCTGGAATTGTTCGATAAACCAGGGATCGAATTTTGAATAACGGTGGATGTCTTCATGGGTGGCACCTTCACGGATTGACTGTGCAACCATCCGCAAACGGTCCGGCGTTGCTGTGCTGAGCGCTGCGCGAATGGCGTTCTTGTCATCGCCTTCGCCAATGCCGGGAATTTCAATCTCATCAAGACCGGATAGTCCGGTCTCCAGTCCACGCAACGCTTTTTGAACCGACTCCGCAAAGGTCCTGCCGATGGCCATGACCTCGCCAACTGACTTCATGGAAGTGGAAAGTACAGGTTCGCTGCCCGGAAATTTTTCGAAGGCAAAGCGCGGGATTTTGGTAACGACATAGTCGATGGAAGGTTCGAATGAGGCAGGTGTTGCGCCGCCCGTAATGTCATTGTCGAGTTCATCCAGCGTATAGCCGACGGCAAGTCTTGCCGCGACTTTGGCAATCGGAAAGCCTGTGGCCTTGGAAGCAAGGGCAGATGAACGGGATACGCGCGGGTTCATCTCAATGACGACCAGACGGCCATCTTCCGGATTGACGGCGAATTGAACGTTCGAGCCGCCGGTTTCAACGCCGATTTCGCGCAGGACTGCAATCGAGGCGTCCCGCATGATCTGGTACTCTTTGTCCGTTAGCGTAAGGGCAGGGGCGACTGTGATGGAGTCGCCCGTATGCACACCCATCGGGTCAACGTTTTCGATTGAACAGATGATGATGCAGTTGTCCGCCTTGTCGCGGACCACTTCCATTTCGTATTCTTTCCAGCCGAGGATGGACTCTTCAACCAGCACTTCGTTGGTGGGGGAAGCATCAACGCCGCCGATAACCAGTTTGTAAAGTTCTTCAAGCGTATAGGCGATGCCGCCACCCTGTCCGCCAAGCGTAAAGGAGGGGCGTACGATTGCGGGAAGTCCTGTCACTTTGGTTGCTTCAAGCGCCTGCATCTGCGCCGTGAGGCGGTGTTCTTCCAGACGTATGATCTCGCCAGCGCGCCATTCGGCTTCAAACGCATCCTTGTCGGAGGCTGCCTTCAAGCCGGCTTCATAATCTTTTTGGAACCGGCTTTTTAACTCTGTCGTATTCACGAAAGCTGAACGTGGTGTCGCCAGACCGATCTTTTTCATTGCTTCGCGGAAGAGTTCGCGGTCTTCTGCCTTGTCGATTGCTTCGGCCTTCGCGCCGATCATCTCTACATTGAATTCATCCAGAACACCCATTTTGCGAAGGGAAAGTGCGCAGTTGAGGGCCGTCTGACCGCCCATTGTCGGCAGCAAGGCGTCAGGGCGTTCCTTTTCGATGATTTTGGCAACGATTTCAGGCGTGATCGGTTCAATGTAGGTGGCATCGGCAAGGTCAGGATCCGTCATGATCGTGGCCGGATTGGAGTTGACCAGAATGATCCGGTAACCCTCGGCTTTCAGGGCCTTGCAGGCTTGGGTGCCGGAATAGTCAAATTCACAGGCCTGGCCGATAACAATTGGCCCAGCCCCGATGATGAGGATGGAGGAAATGTCTTTTCTTGCGGGCATCTAGCGATTGCTTTCGTTATGCGCGTGCAATGAGACCGTGCTTGGGAGCAGCTCGGAATCAGGCACGAAAATTTTGTGGCTAGAGGGTCTCTATAGATGAAGGTTTTGAATTGCGAAAGGGGCCAATATGAAGAATTCACGGGATAAGTGCGACAAGGTGTGCAATTGGTGCGGAGCATTGTCACATTAGCGGCACAATGAGTTGGAATTAAGGACAAGTTTACAGCAGCTGGAAAGTTATAAAATGAATCTTCTAAAACCATTCTTTGGTGTGATTTTTTCCTTCATGATATCCGTGACACTTGCAAGCGCCCACGAATATAAAACCGGTGATTTGCTGATTGATCATCCGCATGTCACCAAGCCGTTGCCGGGAGTCAAGGTTTCCGCCGGATATGCGCAGATTACGAATAATGGCGAGGAAACCGAACGCCTTGTTGGCGTGTCTGCAGAATTTGCCGAGAAATCGGAATTGCACAATGTCACCGTGGTCGATGGCATTGCAAAAATGCGCCCTGTTAAAGGTGGTATTGAAATTCCACCCGGCGAAACCATCAAGCTCAAAAAGGGCGGTTTTCACCTGATGTTCCTGAAGGTTTCCGACGAGGTCGATGTCGGTCAGTTGCAACCGGTTAAGCTGCTTTTTGAGAAAGCCGGAACCGTTGAGGTCGAAATGATCGTTCTTGACCCTGCCGATCTTGATCACGGTGAAGAAGATGAAGATCATTCAAAGCACGGGGATCACTCATCTCATAGCAACTAATCCCCAGCCTGTGAGGTCACTTTCACCGCGACTTACACGGTCACCCAAAATGATGTGGATACCCTCCAGTAAACATGCTTAAACGGCATTGAGGGAAAAGTTAACCCTGGGAGAGGTTTTCAGATATGCGCTGGAAGGGTCGCCGCAAAAGTTCAAACGTGGATGACCAGCGCGGCAGCAGCCGTGGTGGCGGATTCGGTTTTCCAGGTGGTATGGGATCATCCGGCAGAGGCATGCGAATTCCAACGGGTGGCCGGCGCCGAGGTGGTGGTGGCATGGGTATCGGGACCCTCATCATCATTGGCATCATCCTGTGGTTTCTCGGCATTAATCCTCTGAAGCTGCTTGGTGGTGGCCTTGGAGGCGGTTTGGGTGGTGAGTTTGCGCCAAACATTCCTTCGCCGCAGACACAACGGACACAACCTCGCACACAACCGCCCGGTAACGACGAGATGAAGGAATTCGTCGAAACCATTCTCGGCTCAACTGAGGAAGTGTGGACAAACATCTTCAACAGCTACGGACAGACCTATCCGAAACCGAGGCTTAATCTGTTTACAGGACAGGTCCGCTCGGCTTGCGGACAAGCTTCTTCGGCGACGGGGCCGTTTTATTGCCCGGCGGATTCGGAGGTTTATATTGACTTATCATTCTACCAGCAGCTTGAGCGGGAATTTGGGGCAGGTGGCGATTTTGCCCAAGCTTATGTCATAGCCCATGAAGTTGCCCATCACGTCCAGAATGTGATTGGCGTCTTGCCTCAGTTTAACAAAATGCGCCGCACCATGGGAAAAATAGAGGTCAATAAAATGTCTGTTAAGGTGGAGTTGCAGGCTGATTGTTATGCGGGCATCTGGGGACATTATGTTGCCAAGGAGGGCTGGCTTGAAGCCGGAGATCTCGAAGAAGCGTTAGTCGCTGCCAATCAGATCGGTGATGATACAATTCAGAAGCGTACTCAGGGTTATGTGGTCCCCGAGAGTTTCAGTCACGGCACTTCCGAACAACGCCAGTTCTGGTTCCGAAAGGGGTTTGAAACGGGCCGTGTGGAATCATGCGATACATTCAAGGCGAGAAGACTTTAGGGTTTTGCGGTGGGTGTATTTTCCAAAAGCTGGACATTTGCATTTGCTTCTGCAGGATTACTGACGTTCAGCCAGGCGCCTGAGTTTTCCCAACAATACAAGCAGCGGCTGGGTGGTGGTATCAACGAATTGGCGACTGTGGTTTCACAGTTCGAAAAGGATGCGGCCGACCAGGGTTTGACACGCGATCAAGCCATTGATGCCCTGAAAGAATCCAGTGAAGACTTTCCGCAGGTGCGTGGTGTTTCAATAGAGAAAATTTTCAGACGGTATGAAAATTTGCTGGCGCAGCGGCAGGTGATGGAAAATGCCAACCCGATCATGCAACCGCTCCATCTCATCCAGTATCCGGATGCAAAAATCCTGTCGGGCACACTCAATGCTTACAGGCCAGGGGTTCAGCTTACCCTGGAGGGTCTGTTCTGGGGGTTGCTGGGATTTGGTTTGATCGGAGGGATTGGCCGCGCCCCAATATCTGTTGCCCGTTTCCGGGCCAGACGCAAACGGGAACCCAAGGTTACGGCCGACCCCTGGATTGATGCAGTTGAATAACCGGAGGATTTTGTCCCTGAAAATCAGTCAGTAAAGACCATGCCACCGGGAAATACACGCGAGCTGGCAAATGCAAATGCCAGCAGCTAGCTAAAGCGTTATCGTGCCTGATTTTCTGCAGGCTGTTGTCGCGCAGAGGTCTTCCGGTTTTTCCACAACTGCTTTCACCGTTTCCGCCAGATTAAAATTCTCGGTATGTCTGAGTGCCAGGGCACGCAATCCGCGGCCGATCAGTGGCCGGCTTATCTGCTTGGTTTTATCCTTGTTTTTCTCAATCATCTTGCTCACCTTAATCGCTCACAACCTACACATAGGGTTTT
>JBCCYR010000058.1:0-10301 GCA_039189355.1 Pseudomonadota bacterium | reverse complement strand
GGTGCTGTGTGATGATGTGGCAAGCGTGGCGACACTTCTGGGGATTTACGGCATTTAATTCGACAGCAAGGTTTTCTACCTGGTTGAAACCGGAAAGGGCAATTATGTGAAATCCATTCCCGATAGGCATGCCAGAGCCGAGCCTTATGTTGCTGCTGTGGCGACGTAGCACCTGAAATCAAAATGCTTCTGACGGGTTTTTTCTGAAGCTAGGTAATTGCCTGTCAAAATATACCGCAGCCAGTTTCTCCAATTCCTGGCTGCGGTTTTGTATTTTAGTATTCATTTATGTTTACAAAATTGACATTTTCTGATTACCAGGCATATTCCGCACATGGCAGGAGAAAAGATATTCATCGGACCGAAACTGCGCGAATTGCGGCAGTCGCGTGCGCTTACACAGGCGGAAATGGCTTCGCAGCTGGATGTAAGTGCGAGTTACATTAACCTGATTGAGCGCAATCAGCGTCCTGCTTCGCTGAAGTTTCTCATAACACTGTCAGACAACTTTGGTCTGAACTGGCGTGATTTTACCAAGGACACGTCCGGTGTTGCCTTGTCGGACTTGCGTCTGATTACGAAGGATTCTGTATTCGGTGATGCATTGCCTGATATTGAAGAACTTCGTTCCGCGCTTGATGGGGCGCCAAATCTCGTGAACGGGTTTGTCAATATATACAACGCGTATCGGGCCTATGGAGAGCGTCTTGCCGAGCTTAACGAATTCCTGTCTGCGACCGAAGACACAAGCCTCGGCGTTGAGCAAAGCGTCCATGATTTTTTCCGCAGCAATAACAATCACTTTCCGAAACTCGAGGAAGCGGCGGAGAAAGTTGTTTCATTGGCGAGTTCAGACCGCGATGAGCTTTACGTTACCCTGCGCGAATACCTGCTTGAACAGCTGGGTGTTGAAGTCAATGTGGTCCGGGATGAGGTGCTTGGGACATCCTTGCGCTATTACAATCGTGAAAACCATCAGCTAATCCTTTCGGATGGCCTTGATCACACAAACCGTGTTTTCCAGATGGCACACATGATTGCGTTTATCGGGCATCTCGATTTGCTCAATCAACAGATGCCAAAGACAATACTTGGAAATGAGCTGGCAGCGTCACGCTGCAGGGTAGAGCTTGCCAACTATTTTGCTGCTGCAATCATGATGCCCTACGAAGAGTTTCATGCTGAGGCATTACAGTTGCGTTATGATATTGAACGACTTGCAGCGCGGTTTTCGGTCTCTTACGAACAGGTTTGCCATCGTCTCACCACCATGCAAAAACCCGGCAAGCGCGGCATCCCGTTTTTCTTCCTCAGGATAGATCGTGGTGGTAACGTTTCAAAACGTTTCAACGTAACCCCCATTCAGTTGGCGCGGTTTGGAGGCGCATGCCCGAAACTTGATGTGCATTATAGTTTCCGGGTGCCGGGCAGGATATTGACGCAAATACTGGAGATGCCGGATCATAGCCGCTATTTCACCATCAACAGAACGGTTGACCGGCCTTCCATACGTTACACCAATGAAGACAAACGCTTGGCCGTTTCGATCGGATGCCCGGTCGAATATGCTCCGGAACTTGTGTATGGCAAGTCAGTGGATCCAAGCTTTACCCAGATGATTACCGAGGTTGGTGTCAATTGCCGCTTGTGTCCCCGTACAGGATGCGAGCAACGCGCGCATGATCCGTTCCATACAAGCCTGAAGATTGACGAAGACAGGCGCGGTATCACGCATTTTGAGAGTTGACGTAATCCTGCCGCTAGCCATTAGGGCTTAAATCAATAAATGGTCATTCATGAGGCTGATGGATGCCGGGTCCGGATGATGTTGGCGTTGTTGTGACCACAAAACTCTTATCGTTTGGTGCCGGGGCACAGGATCAAGTTACCGGAAAACTGTCAGCAATCTCAAGGTTCTAACTGTTTGTGAAGATTCAGGTTTCTTCTGCTTGTTTACAGAAAAACATCGTATTCCTGATCTTCGGCAGCCATCAAGCCTGTAATGAGCAGTTGTTCTCTTTCAGCGGTTGAGAGGTCAAAGACAGACTTTTCCAATGCGGAGAACAGTCGGGATGCTTCTGCTTCGTGCTGCAGTGAGGTGATGAGCGGCAGGCCGGGCTTTGGTTGTGAATGGCCGATTACAACGACTTTCGAAGCAGCTTCAGGTTCATGCCTTTTTGCAAGTTCAAACGAAACACCGTCGATGGCTGCGATTTCAGCCTTTCCTTCTGCAACAGCAATGACTGAATTGCGATGCGCGCCCGTTATCAGGCGTTTTTCTTCCGGAATGGTATTGCAGGAATATTCGCCGGTGATCTCGCGGAATACATGGAACCCGGATTGTGAATCATTACCGTTTATGGCGATTTTTTCCGCGCTCAACAAAGCTTCCGCGCTTTCCAGAAAACGGCTGTCCTCCGCTTTCCTGCCAATATATACGGAATTGTAGTGCCCGGAAGGGCAACGGGAAATGTCATACACAAAACGTGCAAACGGGATCGCCTTTCCCCGAAGGGTATTGGCGTATGGCCATCCGCAGGTTTGTCCGACCAGCAAATCGGGATGTGTCCACAATGTGGAAGGATGTTCGATGCGTGTCAGGGTGTAGGGGGGCGAAATCCCGTATTGCTTCAGGTGTTTGGCGACGGATGTCCAAAACCTGTCGAGAGCCTGTTTCGTTTCAGGCCAGTCATACATTGAAAGGGTGGCAATAGACATTGGCGGAAATCTCTCAGACAGTCTCTTGAGCAAGCCTTGCAGGGTCGGGCTGGGTCACGTCCGGCGGATAAATTACCGGCTCTTTGGGTCGTAAGAAGTATTTCGCGAATACATCGCCATAAGACCGGTAGACGTAATAATTGTTGGAGGCGAGCAAGCGTTCTCTGTGTTTCCTGAATTCACCAGGCAGCCTGTACCAGGGGATGCCCGGCTTCTCGTGATGAAGCGCATGAAGATTGTTGAACAAAAACAGGAAGGCGACCGGACAGCATTTTTCAATGACAACAGTCCGTTCCAAGAAGTTTTCTGCAGACTGGTGCTCAAGAAATGTTCTGATCAGAAGAACTGAAAAGCCGAGATAGGCTCCCGCCACGTATGCCCATAAGGGCTGGCTTCCAAAGTTTGCGATAAACACAATCAACAGAGCGCACAGAAAAATGTGAAGTGACCATGCACCCAAGAGGTAGCTTCGGATTTCACGGGTTTTTGCAAAAATCGATATCTCGGCCTGAAGGAAACGTATCAGTGTGATTGCAGGTCCGATAAGCATTCTTCCGGCCAGCGTGTTGTTGAATGTCAGAATTACCTTGAGAACAGGGCCGAGAGTTTCCCATTCCCGGGCGTAGACATACCAGCTCTCGGGGTCATCAAGCGGGTCCGTCAGTTCTCCGGTGTCATGGTGTTGCAGGTGGGTATCCCGGAAGCGTTCGTATGGAAACAGCCAGCCGATGGGTAATGCGACCAGCATGCGGTTGAGCATGGCATCGGGTGTCGGGTGACCATGAACAGTTTCATGCAGAATCGACAGGAACAAGGTCGTTGCAAGGGCAAGTGCGATAATCCAAATCGGTGTTGGTATCAGGCCGCCTGCAAGGATAAGACTAAACCATAGAGTGTAACATAGAAGAATGAGCAGAAATGTCTGCCATTCAAAATAATCCATATATTTCAAATTCATTTGTATTTCCCCTCATTCAAACTTGCCTTGAAAATCTGAGTCTGACGAGGAGTGAGTGCACACGTTATTCACAATTTTGTTGTGAAAGCACATAAAATGTGTGAAAAAGCTATAAATCAGGTGTTCTGTATTGTGAATAAAACCGAGGTAGCAGAAACCTTTCGCCAGCGCTTGACTGTTATCATCCAGCGCCGCGATGAAACCGTATCGGCATTTGCCCGGCGATGCGGCCTTGACCGGTCGGCATTAAGCCAGTTTCTGGATCACAATGTTGTCCGGTTGCCGCGAGCGGAAACCTTGGCAGCCATTGCTGCAGCAGAGGGTGTCAGCATAGACTGGTTGCTCGGTATTCGGCAGGACGAGGAAAGTTTTGGTGAACTTGCTCCACTGATGAACGTCGAAGTTGGAGACCTGGGGTCGAGAGATTCTGCGCTTGCCGGATGGTTGCGGGAAGCATCGGGGTATAAAATCAGGTACTCTCCGAGTTCGATACCAGACCTGTTGCGCACAAAGGCTGTGACCGAACACGAGTTTCAATCTACCGTACACCACTACGTTGACGTGAAATCCGGACAGAGCCAGGAACAGCTTGATTACAGCCGTTTGCCGGATACCGACATGGAAGCAGTGATGCCGATTCAAAGGCTGGAGAACCTGGCCGCGGGCGTTGATATCTGGACCGGTCTGGCAAGGGGAGTGCGTCAGGCACAACTGGATCAGATTGCCCGGCTTCTGGATGAGCTATATCCGACCTTTCGCCTGTTCCTTTATGATGGCGTTAAAAACTATTGCGCACCATTTACGATTTTCGGTCCCAAACGTGCTGCAGTCTATCTTGGCGACATGTATCTGGTGATTAATTCGGTTGACCAGATACGGGAGTTCTCAAGACGCTTTGACAATGTCATCCGGATTGCCACGGTTTCACCAGACAAAGCATCCCAATGGGTGGGGCAATTGAAAGTCACCTGATCAATTCAGCCAATATGCCGCACGGATGCGGCAGGCTGTCATCTGTGTGTGCACATAAGGTGGTCACATATCACGGCTAGAAAATAACTTGTCGTTTCAGGTGTGTTGATGGACCCGTTTATACTCTCCCGAATGCAGTTTGGTGCGAACATTTCGTTCCACATACTTTTTCCGACGATTACGATCGCACTAGGCTGGCTGTTGCTGTATTTCAAATGGCGGTTCAACCGCTCAGGAGATGAGGCATGGATGCAAGCCTATTTCTTCTGGGTGAAAGTGTTCGCCCTGTCATTTGCGCTGGGCGTTGTATCCGGCATCACAATGAGCTTCCAGTTTGGAACAAACTGGCCCGGATTTATGGAGACTGTTGGAAACATTGCCGGCCCGTTGCTGGCATATGAAGTGCTCACCGCGTTTTTCCTTGAGGCCGTGTTCTTGGGCATTATGCTGTTTGGCTTCCGCCGCGTTTCAAACAGGGTACATACGCTTGCTACATTCTTGGTAGCATTTGGAACGACAATGAGTGCCTTCTGGATAATTGTCCTGAATTCATGGATGCACACTCCGGTTGGTTTTGAAATCCGCAATGGTGTTGTCCACGCAACAGACTGGCTGGCGATTGTCTTCAACCCGTCCATGCCTTACCGGTTGACACACATGTTGATCGCGTCCGGTCTGACGGTCGCATTTCTGGTTGCTGGTCTGTCCGCACTGCGCTGGCTGGTTGGGGATCGTTCTGCTGCTGTAAAAAAGGCTTTGAGAACAGGAGTGTTTCTTGGCGCTCTTCTTATTCCCGTTCAGATATTTGTGGGTGATTTGCATGGCCTCAACACGCTTGAACACCAGCCGGCCAAAGTAGCGGCCATGGAAGGTAATTGGGAGACACGAGGAAACGTACCATTATTGCTGTTTGCTTGGCCCGATGAGGAAGCCCGGACCAATCATTTTGAACTGGCGGTGCCGAATGGAGCGAGTTTGATCCTCAAGCACGAGGCCGAAGGTGTAGTGCCGGGCCTGAATGACTTTGTTGCAGAAGACGGCACCATTGAACATCCGCCAGTCGCACCGGTTTTCTGGGGGTTCCGCATCATGGTTGGGACAGGCATGGCCATGCTCGCCCTGTCCTGGCCTGGAGCATGGTTCCTGTGGCGCAAGGACGAATTGCCAAAGTTGCTTGCAATAGCTTTTGTGCCGATGGCTTTTTCCGGCTGGATTGCAACGCTGGCAGGCTGGTATGTCACTGAAATCGGCAGGCAGCCCTGGCTTGTCTCGGGCGTGCTGACAACGAAGGACGCTTTGGGTCCAGTTGCAGGTGGCATGGTGCTTTCAACATTCCTGATGTACCTGCTGACTTATGCGGTGCTTCTCTTTGCTTATCTCTACGTTTTGACACGGTTGACACTCAAGGCCGCAAAAGACGGCGACAATCGCCCTGATCCTGGAGCCGCGGGAGAAACCGCTCTTCCTGCGCCAGGCGCAAATGCCGTATTGCAACCGGGGGAATGATCATGGAAATCCAACAGATATATCCCTATTTGCCCCTGATATTTGCGGGCGTCATGGGGCTGTCCATACTCGTGTATGTGGTTCTGGACGGCTTTGACCTGGGAGTTGGCATTTTGTTTGCAGCAGCTCCCGTCAAGCATCGCGATCGCATGATTGCATCAATCGGACCGTTTTGGGATGCGAACGAAACCTGGCTTGTCCTTGCAATCGGTATCCTGCTTGTGGCTTTTCCGGTTGCCCATGGCGTAATCCTGACAGCATTGTATCTTCCGGTTGCAATCATGCTGATCGGCCTTATCGCACGCGGTGTTGCCTTTGAATTTCGCGCCAAGGCAAGAGCGGATGAAAAGTGGCTGTGGAATAGAGTGTTTTTCGCAGGATCAACGGTTACCGCACTCGCGCAGGGTTACATGCTTGGAGCTTATGTGCTTGGTTTGGGCGACGGCTGGACGACGGTGTTATTCAGCATGCTCGTCGCGTTGTGTCTGGCAGCAAGCTACGCAGCAATTGGTGCAGCGTGGCTGATTTACAAAACGGAAGGCGAACTGCAGCAATTGTCAGTATCATGGCTGAAAAGGACATTGATCCTCACACTTGTTGGCATGGCGATAATCTCACTTGCAACTCCATATGCCAGCCCGAGGATTTTCGAAAAGTGGTTTTCAGTTCCGGAAATAATCGCACTTGCGCCACTGCCGATAACGACTGCCGTTCTGTTCGGGTTTTTGTTCTGGCAATTGGGACATATGCCCGACAGGGAAGACCGTTATTCGCTGATACCGTTTCTGGTTATGACGGCGATCATGCTGCTGGGTTTTGCGGGGCTTGCCTATTCATTTTACCCGTATGTCGTTCCGGACAAGATCACCATATATGAGGCTGCAGCGGCACCTGAAAGTTTGCTGATCATTCTTGCGGGCACTCTTTTCGTGCTGCCTGTCATCATCGGTTACTCGATCTTTTCCTATCGGGTCTTTGGTGGCAAGGCGACAGAACTGAGATATGACTAGCGAAAAGCTCTTCATTGTCCCTTCTGATCAATCTGACGACCAACTTGATAAGCTTTTTCAAGCAGCCCAACGCGGCGTTCGCGGGAGCCCGTCGAACCATTCAGGAAATGGATGCGTTTGTCAGTAACGCCGAGAAAACCCATGGTTCCTGTATTCCAGATCGTATTCATGGCTGTATCAATGCCATACGGTTCCCAGTTTTCCGGATTGGCACCTGCCGGTATGAGCATCACACCGGTGCGCGGTTTCTGTAGCGAAGCAGACGCGTCATAGACCATTACCTGATTATACGCCCATCCCCAGGACCATACACGGTCAAGCCAGCCTTTCATCATGGCCGGCATCCCGTACCAGAATAACGGGAAAACAAGACAGAATGCATCGCAACGTTCAATCCTGGCTTGTTCTGCAAGAACATCCGGTGGCATTGGCCTGTCTTCAAACTGCGCCAGATCGGCAAGCGACCAGCGTGGATCAAAACCTTCCGCGTGAAGATCAGCAAGTTCTGCCGAATGCCCGGCATCCTGAACGCCTTCCATGAACCGTTTGGCGACCGCATGGCTCAATGAAGTCTGGTCCGGGTGGTCGAGAACCGTAAGAACATGCATGTTTACCGTCCGTCTAGTTGATAAACCCACCGGCGCGCATGGCTTGCTCCAGATCAGCTTTCAAGTCAGCCGGGTCTTCCAGCCCGACCTGTAACCGCACAAGGACGCCATCCTCCGGTCCTTTCGCGATCGTGCGGTCTGAAAGGTTCACGAGAACGGCAAGGCTTTCATAGCCAGCCCATGAGTATCCACGCCCTATCAGGTTCAATGCATCGTAAAAGCGTGCTGCTTTCTCAATATCATCGGTTTTCAGGGTAAAACCGAAGAGCCCGGTTGCCCCTTTGAAATCGCGTTTCCAGAGATCATGCTGCGGATGTGAGGGCAGGGCAGGATGCAAGACCTGGCCCACAGCCGGATGATCTTCCAGCCATCGGGCCATTTCCAGTGCATTCTTTTCATGCTCACGAATTCTGACGCCCATGGAACGCATTCCCCGCAGGGTGAGGTAAGTGTCATCGGGGCTTGCGCAGCAACCCATTATGCCATGGTGACGGCGCAGCTTTTTCCAATGTTTTTCATTGGTCGAAACCGAGCCCATGACGAGGTCGGAATGGCCAGCCGGGTATTTGGTCAGCGCGTGAATCGAAATGTCAACGCCATGCTCCAAAGGTTTGAAATACAAGGGAGTTGCCCAGGTATTGTCAATCATGACCAGCACGTCTCGCGCGCGGGCTGCCGAACAGATCGCGGGTATGTCCTGAATCTCAAATGTGTTGGAGCCGGGAGATTCTGTAAAAATCAGTGAGGTATTGTGCCGGATCAAATCCGATATTCCGGCACCTATCAGTGGGTCATAATATTCAACATCGACCCCCATTCTTGCAAGGACATCATCACAAAATTCCCGGGTCGGTGTGTAACAGGAATCGAGAACAAGGATGTGATCACCCGAACCGACAAAAGCGAGCAGGGGAACCGTGATTGCAGCCAGCCCTGATGGAACAAGTATGGTTCCGGCAGCCCCTTCCAGCTCGTTGAGAAGCTCACACAGTGCTTCCGTTGTTGGTGTGCCTCGTGTTCCATATGTGTACTTTTGATTGCGCGTACGCATCGTTTCGTAGTCGGGATAGAGAACCGTGGATGCATGCACGACGGGCGGATTTACAAAACCGTGGAAACTGTCGGGATTGTTACCGCTATGCGTCAAAATGGTATCCGGCTGCATTTCGTTCTGATCTGCACCAGTTGGCAGTTTTTTGCTCATTCTTGCCTGCTATTCTGTAAATAATGGATGATTTTGCGGCGTGGAAAGCAAAGAAAAATCAGAAATTCCGGTTTTCCGCAACCAAATTAACGATTTTGATGATTGAATGTGATGTGACAGTTCTTTTTCCCTTGACGTAACCTGCACAAATCAATTTTATATGGCCAGTTGGTTTTGGGGAGGGGCGTTTTGATCAAAATCAGGACGCGCATGATATACAAAACCAATTTAAAAAGCCCAAGGCAGTTGCCGAGGGGGAAATCAAAATGGGTAACAGAAAAAGGCTGTTTTCTATGAAAAAAACTATTGTGTCTGCCGCACTTGGTGTGGCTGCACTGGGTATCGCCGCATCAGGCGCATCCGCTGCAACTCTTGACGACGTAAAAGCAAAAGGCTTTGTACAGTGCGGCGTCAGCCAGGGGCTTCCGGGCTTCTCAAATCCTGACTCAGAAGGTAACTGGACCGGTATCGACGTTGATGTCTGCCGTGCGGTTGCTGCTGCTGTTTTCGGTGACGCTACAAAAGTCAAATACACACCGCTTTCAGCTAAAGAGCGCTTTACAGCACTTCAGTCAGGCGAGATCGACATTCTTTCTCGTAACACTACCTGGACTGCAACACGTGACACTTCTCTCGGCCTGAACTTCGCTGGCGTAAACTACTACGACGGTCAGGGCTTCATGGTTCGCAAAGACCTGAACGTGAAATCAGCTCTTGAACTTTCCGGCGCATCTGTATGCACCAACACTGGTACAACAACAGAGCTCAACGTTGCTGACTACTTCCGTGCAAACAAGCTCGAGTACGAAATTGTTGCATTCGAAAAAGCTGACGAAGTTGTTGCAGCTTACGACGCTGGCCGTTGTGACGTTTACACAACTGACCAATCCGGCCTTTATGCGCAGCGCCTGAAGCTTACAAACCCTGCTGACCACACAGTTCTTCCTGAGATCATCTCAAAAGAGCCTCTTGGTCCTGTTGTTCGCCAGGGTGACGATCAGTGGTTCAACCTTGTAAAGTGGACTCACTTTGCAATGGTCAACGCTGAAGAGCTTGGCATCACATCAGCAAACGTTGATGAAATGAAAGGTTCAGACAACCCTGCAATCAAGCGTGTTCTTGGTACCGAGGGTGAGTTCGGTGCTGCACTTGGCGTTGGCAACGACTGGGCTTACAACATCGTCAAGCAGGTTGGTAACTACGCAGAAACATTCGACCGTAACGTTGGTCCGGATACTCCGCTCGCGATTTCACGCGGCGTGAACGATCTTTGGACAAAAGGCGGTCTGCAGTACGCACCGCCAATCCGCTAAGGATTTTTTCAG
>JBCCYR010000057.1:0-10504 GCA_039189355.1 Pseudomonadota bacterium | reverse complement strand
GGCCAGACCCTGACCCGCCTGGATGAACCGGAACAGACCTGATATTTGAATCACTTACCTTCAATCGCCTGTCGAGCTCTTCACCAAATATTAGACAGGCAAGTTTTGATTGACCGTAAGCAACAATACCTCTTTCTCCACAAGACAAATCATCAAAGTGAATACGTGCTCCTTTGTGTGCAATTGAACTGAGATGAACAATTCTGGAGTTTGAATCATCTGGTATGATTTCAAACAGCAGCGAAGTAAGTAAGAAGTGGCCCAAATGGTTGGTCGCAAACTGTAATTCAATTCCGTCTGAATTGGACTTGGCAGAGTATAACAAGATGCCTGCGTTGTTTATGAGTACATCCAAGTGACCGAAGGTTGAATGGAATTTGTCTGCAAACCTTCTCACTGATGCGAAGTCTGATACATCAAGTTGCATCGTTTCCAAATCCGCCCTTGGCAGATTCCTTAGTATTTCACGACGCGCCGCTTCTGCCTTTTCAAGACTACGGCAAGCCATGATTATTTTATATCCGGCCCTCGCCATTCCTAACGTTGTTTCAAAGCCAATCCCGTTATTAGCCCCGGTTACAACAGCGATTTTCTCACTTTTTCCTTGGTTAGCGTTGATGCTCATAACATCTCTTAATTTTACATTTTAACCCGTTTTGTATAACTTTACATAACAGGTTAATTTGTCAAGAATTATTTTACATACCAGTTTTTTTGTATAAATTGGCCAAATGAATAAGCGTGAACAAAAGATAGCTGAAGCTGCGATCCGAGCTTACTCAAGAATGGGTGTGAAACGCGCAACCATGACTGAAATTGCAAAAGAAGCAAGCGTCACGCGGCAAACCGTCTATAACACTTTCCCAAGCACCGATGATGTATTAAGGGCAGCAATCCGCCATTACATTGATGAACAATGGAGCAAAATCTACACCGGATGGCGCAGTTGTAATTCGTTGGGTGAGAAACTTGATTTATTGTTGCTTCATTTCGCACTTGAGCCCTGGGAATACATCAATAGTTCTCCGGAAGCTGCAGAGATGGAACGCGGCTACAATGATGCTGGTAAGAGACAAGTCGAAGCAGCTCGCGAGGGGTTTCGTGATGAAGTCGCACAGCTGTTTGTTCCGTATAAAGATGCGCTGGAATCCAAAGGCACTTCACCTCACACTGTTGCAGATTTTATTGGCGCTGCAACTTAAGGGATTAAATACAACAACCCCGATAGGGATTCGATGTTGGTCGCAATAGCTACCTTGAAAGCCGCTCTGGTTTCACTGACGGAATGAGCATAGCTAAGGAAAGCTAAATATCCAGAAAACGACTCTCAGTTAGATGTCCGTTAAGGGCTCTAAGCTGTCATTCATCAGTTCAATTTGAAGTTTCTTGCTTTTGTTTTCTCAGATGGTGCTCAGTTCCATCAGCTTGGTATCTGCTCCAAACGTTTTGGGTGCTTACTTCTACCAACCGTTCCCTCGATCTGGGATTGGTTAGATCAACGGACACTTTGCGATATTCTGTTTCTCCAAACCTCACGATGAAGAATGGCCTGTCAGATACCTTCAGATATCCCTCCTCAAACCGCATTGCGCTGAGAAACTCGTCTTGTTCTGCCTCATGAAACTGAGGTTGCCTGATTTCGGTACGTTTGATGGGAGTCATGCCCTCCCTGAACAATTCCAGAGAAGTGACAATCGACTTTATGCTAGCAGATAACCGTGTTCTCAGGTCTTCAAGATTACCATCTTCAGTCTTCAGGGCATTTAACAACTGAGCAAGGTGTTCAGAGGACTTGGATTGGTTTATGTCCTGAGAGCGAGCAATCTCAATACGTTCACCTATCTGACTGATTTGGTTTTCCAGTTCTGTAATCTGTGTTCCAATATCACTGAGTTTGCTGGCAACAAAATCGGATGAACTCCCACCATCAATGAATAGCTGATACACACGTTCTTGCTCTTCCTGTTTTGAAGACAATTCACCTTTGAGGATTACAAGACGATCCTCCAGCGCTTTCAGTTCAGTATTGTCCTGCTTACCAGCGAGTATCTTCTTCAGATCAAGTTCTTCAACGTAGGTAAGGAACAGTTCTTCAAAGTCCTTGTACCGCCAACCCTTGTTGATACAGGGTAATCCACGTTGAGCATCTGAGCATACGAGATACTGTCCACCTTTGGGACCTTTACCCTTGTCCACATACTGCATTGGAGCACCGCAATACCCGCATTTGGCTATCCCAGAGAACAGATTAGAGTTGAACTTACCCTTCCTTCCTGAGCCACTAATCTTCCTAAGCTGCCTTGCAGCTTCCACTTCATAGAACAAGGTTTCATCAATTATCTTCGGAAAGTAACCGGGAATAGGATCACCCTCAGGCACTCTTTTCCGATCAACCAGTTTATGCGGTTGAAATTCACCTAAAACAGCACGGTTCTTAAGCGTCTTGTCTATTGTAGATGTATACCATCCCTTTGATCTCCCAAGTGTGGGGACACCTTCGGTATTGAACCTTTTTGCGATACGGCTGTTCCCATATCCATCAGCAGCCAGTTGAAAGATACGTTTCACAATCTTACTTTTATCTCTGAGAACCGTGAAACTCTTGCGATCTTCATTGAGTTCAAGCCATGCCGGACATGTTTTCGTCAGCTTTACAGAACCATCTTTACGCTTATTTGCCCATGCAGCGCCTATTCGGTGGCTTTTTTTGATCTGGGACTCTTCATGTGCTCTCGACATGATTAGAATGGACATCATCAACTGCATTTCGTTGACGTTGTCGCTTTTAAAAACAAAACCATCGCTTAACGTAGCAATGTTCACACCAAGATCGAGGATTTCTAAGAAGAGCTTCAGAGACTTGAATGTTTCTTGTCTACTTAAGCGATCAAGCGATTCAACAAGGAGATACGATCCTCGATCGATATCGCCGTTCTCCACTGCCTGAATGAAGGTTCCAAGCTTGCCTTCAACGATATTCTTTCCCTTGAAGGCAGAAACACCAATGTCCCGCAGGTTAAAGTCTTCAACCAATTCAAGGTTATGCTCACCAGCAAACTTCTCTGAAGCTTCTAACTGCCTTCTAAGGCTATCGCCCTTCAACTGGATATCAGTTGACATTCTAATATAAGAATATGCTCTAGGCCGCTCAGCAATCATATACTGACAACTACAACGACCAAAATCAGATTACCACAGAATTTAATTAATTAGACACAATATTGAGAAATGCATTTTGCCGGGAGCAACCATGACCTGCACATCCACAGGCACTGCTTCTACACCCTGAAATGCAACTGTATGAACTCTTGAAACCATTCGGACACCTCAATCAAAGGGTAACAATCCGGATATAATTGTCAAGAACAAAAATAGAACAAAAGGCTATGAATTTGAATTGATGTGCAGTTGAACGCCGATTTAGTATATGTGAATCAGGCGTTACAAGGCGATTATTGTTGAAATTCAAAGACTACATATATGAAAATTTCCTGAGCTCGCGGGACATGAGCAAACTGCCCGACCGGGTGCTCAACTCCCTGCGGGAGCGGGAGCGGGCAAATGAAGTGGTCGTGCGGATTATCCAGCTGCTGATCGTTGTCATGTTCTCAACGCTTTACTCACTCGCTGCCAAAACAGGTCAGGCCGCAGAGTTTCAACCTGTTCCCTTTGTACTTGGCGCTTACATGATCCTTTCGGTAATCGGATTGATCTGGTCCCTACGAACCGAAATACCTGACTGGGCTGTGTACTGCTCAATTCTGTTTGATTTCACACTGCTTTATTCATTGATGGTCAGTTTTCATTTTCAATATGAACAGCCAGCCTCTTTCATCCTCAAAGCCCCGACACTTCTTTACGTTTTCATTTTCATTGCATTGCGCGCTCTGCGCCTTGAATGGAAATTTGTGGCAGCAGCCGGCCTCATCGGAGCCTTGGGATGGGCGTTGGTCGTTGCTTATGTGATCAATGCAGAACCGGACAATTCCATGATCACCCGATCCTATGTTCTGTACCTGACTTCGAATTCCATTCTGATCGGCGCGGAAGTCGACAAGATCATATCCATCCTGTCCGTTACGGCAATCCTTGCCCTTGTGGTAAACAGTTCCAGCAACCTGCTTGTTACGGCAGTTTCGGAACAGACCGCCGCCAGCGATCTCTCTCGTTTCTTTGACAAACGCATCGCCCAGAACATCCGCGGCAGTGACAAGGTCCTTGAAGCGGGTATGGGTGAACGCCTGATGATGGCCATCATCAATATCGATATCCGGAGTTTTTCTGTCATTGCTGAAACCCGGGAAGCTTCAAAAGTGATGCAAATGCTTTCTGCATACCAGGGCCGGGTTGTTCCGCTACTTCAGAAAAACGGCGCAATTATCGACAAGTTCATGGGTGATGGAATTATGGCCACCCTTGGCGTAGACAAGGAAAACAAGGAAATCTGCAGGGTAGCTGTAGAAGCCGCAGAAGCCGTGTTGACTGACAGCCGCAAATGGCAAGATGAAGAGCCCCTGATTGCAGAGGCCGGAAATGTGAAGATCGGGATCGGCATTGCACACGGGCCCGTTTCATTTGGTGCGGTTGGCAAGGATGACCGCTTGGAAATGACAGTGATCGGTGCTCCCGTAAATACGGCCGCAAAGCTTGAGAAACACAACAAAACCTTAGGTACTGAATGCATTGTCAGCCGCGAGATATGGGAAAATGCCCTTGCAGAGGGATATTCCGGAAAATTGCAGGCAGAGTTTGTGGAAACGCAGATCGAAGGCATTCAGGAGCCGCAGGAAATAGCAATTCTAAAAATCTAGGGTCAGGACCCTAGGAAATCAGATCGCTTTGGAGAAGCTTGCAGGTTTGAGTGTATAATCGGATATCTCACCTACAATATTGCCACTTTCAGGTGCCGTTTGCCGCTTGATCTCTTTCCATTCCTCATCCGCCATGAATGCTTCCCAGGCAGATTTCATTTCCTCCTCGGACCGCCAGTTGAGAAGATAGGCAAAAGCAGGCTTTTCATCCTTTGTGGTCTCCCACATGGCAACGATGTTGAAGCCGTGCGATTCCATGATCCGTGCAGCATGCCTGTCAAAACGATCCAGAAAGGATTCTTTCGTTTCATCGAATATTTCATAGATCCTGATTTGATTTATCAATGTACAATCTCCAAAATATCAAAAATTACACCCAAACCGTGAAACTGTCATGACCAATCCAGCCATCATATGCGTCGCTATCACCGGTTCTGTACCCCAGAAATCCGACAACCCTGCTTTGCCCGTTACCGTTTCCGAACAAATCGAAAGCACCCATGAAGCATTTGAAGCAGGCGCTTCCATCGCGCACTGTCACGTACGCAACGATGATGGCAGCACAACTTCGGACCCGGAAAAATTTGCCCGCCTTGGCGAGGGTCTGAAAAAACACTGCCCCGGCATGATCATCCAGTATTCCACCGGCGGCAGATCAGGAAGCGGAACGGAACGCGGCGGGATGCTGCCGCTGGCACCGGACATGGCATCCCTTACCGTTGGTTCAAACAATTTCCCGACACGCGTCTATGAAAACCCGCCGGACCTTGTGGACTGGCTTGCATCAGAAATGGTCACTTACAATGTGAAACCGGAGATAGAAGCCTTTGACTTAAGCCACATCCATCAGGCAGCTGCCATGGAAAAAGACGGACGCATCAAGGGCCCTTTACACATCCAGTTTGTAATGGGCGTGAAAAATGCCATGCCGGTTGATCGCCTGACATTCGAATTTTATGTCGATACCGTCAAACGCCTCTGCCCGGATGCAACCTGGTGCGGGGCTGGCATCGGACGCAACCAGCGTGTGCTGAACGAATGGTCCCTGGAACTGGGCGGCCACACACGTACGGGTCTGGAAGACAATGTCCGTCTGGACCGTGAGACCCTCGCGCCTTCAAATGCTGCACTGGTAGAAGTCGCAACGCAACTCTGCGAGAAACACAAACGCCTGGTCGCAACTTGGCAGCAGGCACGTGACATTCTCAACCTGCCGCTGAAAGAAGCTGCCTGAACCATAACCTTGTTTCCTGAATTTTTTCCTGCAAAACTCATTCCTGGAGGAAGGTGCATAATGAAGGCCGCTGCCGTTACGGTACTGATTACGGGGTTTTTTGCCACGCCATGTCTCTCCGCAGAATCACCTGCACTTGTTTTCAAGGGGAAACTCTTATCGGAAAAGCATTGCTCGCGATGTCATGTTGTTGATCCTTTAAAACCCTTTACCGGAATATCGTCTACACCTTCCTTCAAACTGCTGGTTACCGCACTCAACGACTGGGAAGAACGTTTTCAGAGCTTCAATGCACGGCTGCCTCACCAGTCTATTGTCCGCTTTGAAGACGAAGAACCTGACCCAGATGTTGAAGACCTGCGCCCTCCTGTAGAGCTCAAATACAAAGATGTTGATGCCCTTGTCGCCTATGCTCGCAGCCTGCTAAAAGAATGACAGGTTTTGGGTAAGGGTTTTTGGGCCAATGAGTGATATTTCAAATGGAATGTGGGAAGCATTCCAGCTCATTATCTCTCTGGATGCTGATCTTTTCGAAATCATTCTCCTTTCGCTTCAGGTTACACTGACCGCTGTTATAATTGCTTCCGTCATTGGAATGCCGTTGGGCGCCTGGCTGGCGGTCAATCGTTTTCGTTTCCGTCGTTTGACAATCGCCATACTGAATGCGCTGATGGGGCTCCCTCCCGTGGTGGTTGGCCTGATTGTTTATATTCTTTTGTCCCGTTCCGGACCGTTCGGTGTGCTTGGTCTGCTGTTCACGCCAACCGCCATGATCATCGCACAGGTCATTATCATTACCCCGCTCATAGCTTCCATTACCCACCAGGCAATCCGGGATTTATGGGCGGAATATCATGATCTGCTAATTTCTTTGAATACAACCAAATGGCAACGCATCACGACCCTGATTGTCGATGCAAGACGGTCCTTGCTGACCGCATCACTTGCCGGGTTCGGGCGGGCAATCGGGGAAGTTGGTGCCATCATGATTGTTGGCGGCAATATTGATCATGTGACCCGGGTGCTGACCACGGCAATTGCGCTGGAAACAGGCAAGGGGGACTTTGCGATTGCACTGGCACTGGGCTTTGTGCTGATCGCTTTGGCGATCATTGTAAACCTTGCAATCCATTCAGTCTCCAGAACTGAAAGGGCAAGCACATGGTAGCTTCCATCCTTCCGCTTCATCTGAAAGATGCAGTCGTCAAAAAGCGTGGAAAAACGATACTCGGCCCTGTCAATCTGGAATTGTCCGGCGGCGGGTTTACAGTCATAATGGGACCAAACGGGGCCGGAAAAACCACGCTTCTTCGTTTAATGCATGGATTGGAACGCCTCCGAAACGGTTCTTTGGACTGGAACTGCAGCACCTCTGTTGCCCGTAAAAAACAGGCTTTTGTTTTCCAGACACCAATCATGCTGCGACGCACCGCACTTGAGAACATTACCTATCCATTGGGGCTGCAGGGAATCTCAAAAACCGAAGCGCAAAAACAGGCACAAGAATGGCTGCGGCGGACAAAGCTGGCTGAAACCACAAATTTGCAAGCATCATTTCTTTCTGGCGGTGAAAAACAAAAACTGGCTGTCGCGCGTGCATTGGCATGCAATCCCGAAGTGTTGTTTCTTGATGAACCCACTGCCAATCTGGACGGACGCGCTACGAGAGAAATCGAGGACATTCTCAAAAATGTTCTTTCGTCAGGCATTCGTATTGTGATGACCACACATGATACTGGACAAGCCAAACGTCTTGCTGATGAAGTAATGTTTTTATACCGTGGCAAGTTGCATGAGCGGGAACCAGCCAAGACATTTTTCGCCAAACAGAAAACCAAAGAAGCAAAAGCATTTTTGAACGGAGACATTGTCGAATGTGCATTGTTTCAAAAACTCTTGTCTCGATTTGTGTCTTCATTTTCGCAACTGCCGCACAAGCTGCCGAGATAAGGTTGGCCGTAACGACTTCATTCAACAATTCCGGCCTGTCTGAAATTTTGTTGCCTGAAGTAAAAAAAGACATTGGCCTTGATGTGCGAATGCTGGTTGTCGGCACAGGACAGGCTTTGCGACTTGGCAGGGCAGGCGATGTGGACGCCATTCTGGTTCACTCAAGACAGGCAGAAGAAGCATTCGTTGCAGAAGGCTTTGGCACGCATCGAAGGGAAATCATGTATAATGACTTTGTGATCGTTGGGCCATCTGGTGATCCTGCAGGAGTTGCAGTTTCCCAAACAGCCATGGAAGCATTGCAACAGATACACAAGACAAAATCACCGTTTGTAAGCCGTGGCGATGACAGTGGCACACACAAAAAAGAACTCTCACTTTGGCAAAGCGCAGAGTTTGAGACAGAGCGTTTCGATCCATCGTGGTATCGGCAGGCAGGAGCGGGCATGGGCGCGGCACTCAATACTGCAAGCGGCATGAATGCCTACATCATGGCGGACCGCGCAAGCTGGCTTAAATTCGCAAACAAGGGCGACTTGAAATTGCTGTTTTCCGGCGATCCAATACTCTTCAACCAGTATGCCTATCTCCCGGTCAATCCGGAAAAACACGCTCATGTCAAAAATGATCTGGCAGGAAAACTTGAAGGCTGGCTGGTCAGCGAAAAAGCGCAGAAGATGATTGGTGATTATACAATCAACGGCGAAGTGCTGTTCACCCCGAATGCAAAGGCAGAGTAACCGTGGACAAGCCACAAACTCCCAACCGCAAGGAACGTCGTGGGATGGAAGCGCGAGGTGAAATGACAGATCACAAGTTCATGGAAATCGCCGACAAGTTTATTGATTTGGCCAACACGGAAAACCAGACGGTACTCGCAACCGACATTCACATGATCATGTTATACGCCGCCGCACGTTACAACGCACATGTCTGCAAGAATGTGCTCGAGGTGGAGGAGCAGGAAGCTTTTGTCACCGAAATGATGAAAGCCTATCAGGAGATGCTGAGAAACCATCTCGCCGACCCAAACGTCTAATGAAACAGGCCTGCCTGTACTGGCAAGTCATCACTCATCGTGAAAAGTCACCCATTCATCGATGTCGGCACGGTCAGTTCGCCAGATATTTTCAGGAGCATCTTTGTTCGCATAGCCGACCGAAATACCGCATGCGAGCAGTTCATCCTCATCAATACCCAATTCTTCACGGATCATCTGGTGATGGGAGCACCATGCAACTTGGCCACAGGTATGCAGCCCTTCCCCCCGCGCACCGATCAGGATGTTTTCAATGAACATGCCCACATCCATGAAACTCCCCACTGACATCCGGCGTGAGAAAGTGATGAACAAACCAACAGGCGCATCAAAGAACTTGAAATTGCGCAACATCTGTTCACCACGGGCCTCTTTGTCATCACGTCCAATACCCAAAGCGCCATAAAGACCGAAACCGGTTGCCCGCCGCCGTGCAAGATAAGGCTCAAACCATTCCGTTGGATAATAATCAAACTCGGGATCACTTGCTTTAAGGGAAGATATGCCTTGTGCTGCATCCAGTGCCTTTTGGGTAATGCGTTCCTTGGCTGCTCCACGAACCACGTAGACTTTCCAGGGTTGTGTATTGTGCCCGCTGGGTGCCTGGCCCGCGCCTTTGAGAATGCGGCGGATTTTCTCTTCCGGCACCGAATCAGGTTTGAAGCGGCGGCAAGAATGACGCGACATTATGGCTTCATGGACTTCCATGCAAATCTCCTGCTGTTCGTGAAAAATGTCTTTTGTTTTGTGAAAACTGCCAGGTATTCAACCTTCCAAACTCAACCGCTTCCTTAGTGAAACTTTGGGCATGGTTTCGGGTTCATCATCCAGTTCTTCAGCAACAACTATTGTTTGTGTTTCTTCTTTGTCAGCATCTGGAAAATCGTGTGCGTCTGGTGTTGTTGCCGCTTCCTCTTCTTCCCCAGCGGGTTCAACCGTTTCCTGCTGTTCACTGGAAACATTTTCTGCAACCGCAGTCTCCTCCACATCCTCAAGTATTTCTTTCAGATACCCTTTCCCAACCTGATAGGCAGAAGTGAATGTTTTCATGATCAGGTTCGGATCAGCAAAATTGTCATCGTAATCAACGAGGCCATCCACATTGGCGAATACCGGATTGGATCGCCACAACTTGGCAAGCGCTGCTTTTTTTAGTGTCTCCGGGACACCTTCTTTCATGAAGAGTGAGAGATCGCTTTCTTCATCTATTGTATCGAGATCAATGGCTTCAGCCGCTTCCCGGTTGGCCTCAAGTTCAGCTTCATGCGCATCCAGCAGCTCCTGCTCTTCAGCTTCGGAAAGCTCAATGATCTCTTTATCTTTTACAAGACCACGCTTCCGCTTTGACCAGCGGGATAGAACACCATCTTCCTTGTCTTTTGTGGTCATGTTTCAGTGCTTTGTATGGGATTGGAAAATCGGCGTTTTACCGAACTTCTGTTCTTCAATGTCAAGGCGGTCACGGCGGCG
>JBCCYR010000056.1:0-10680 GCA_039189355.1 Pseudomonadota bacterium | reverse complement strand
TTACCGCTTACTACTGGTACTTCTACTCTGTTATCATTGGCACTTGGGGGAATAATGCCGTGACACGTATGAGCAAAACACTATTGGTTTTGTTGACTATATCAATTGCAGCGAACTTTGCAGCGTTTGGGTTCATAGGTGTGCGTGCCGCAAAAGACTATGTCTATCATTCGGTGTTGGAAGACTCCGAGATTGTACAGTCAGTACCCAAAGAATTTAGGAATCAGTTTCAAGAAGCTTTAAATTCCAATCGTTGGGAACTTCTAAAGCGACTGAGGGCATTACGGATCGCCCGAGATGAGCAGCACATGATACTTACAGCAGAAGTGTTCGACGATGTTGCTTTAGTCGCATCGCAAGAGCGTGTACGAACGGCCACTGATCAACTCATTATTCTTCTTCAGATGGCAATTGTCGATGCTGCGAAGAATTCGCCTCCAGATGCTCGCAGAGGCGTTCCGAAACCAAATTACGGTGGGCAGCTCCTTCAATATCTTGACGCGTTGGAAGGGCCCTCAGAATCAAATTAGCAGAGTGAAAGTCAGATTCTTCCACATCGAGATGTTAGCAACTGTGTCGCTGACAGAGCACTAGTTCAAATCGAAAATGGTAAAAGGTCCGCATGGCGCAAATAACAACAAAACCCTTATCTTGTTGACAATACGGCATCTTGGTTCACGCGTTTACTTAACCAGCTTTCGGTTTGCGTAAATACGAAATTCCTCGAAATTTGGGAACGTTTTCCATCCTTTGGATGTAGGCGCTTTCACAGAGCCATCAGAATAGCGTCTTATAGGACGGTTCAAATATTGTTCCTTGGAAACCAGATGTGGTTTTATTGAGTTTTTGGCATGATTGGTGTTTTGAATGTTTCGGTTTACGTTTTCCTGACGCCAATGAAATATCCAAGCCATCGCCCCTCCCCTGCTCATGTCGCTATAATTTACTTTGTTAATACAAAATTAACCATGAATTAATTAGCGTAATACACAGCTTTTAATATCTCAGGCAGGGATAAAATGGTTAAAAGAAGCGTGGTTGAGGAAGTACTCAGGCATGTACGAAAGCGTGATAAAATTCTTATCGCTAGAAGTCGTACTGGTGGTGCAAAACTGAAAATTAAATATGGTTTCTTTTATTTGAGAACCAAAAGATTTTGGGTTGATTACATTACTCTATGCGATCTCCTGGAAGCTCTTAAGAGTAACCGTTCAGGCCAACCAGTTAAAACATAAATTGCTCCGGGCATGTCTTGCTGGTCGGATATCGACCCCAAACGCAAGTCCTGAGTCAGCTCCGGGAACTTTAAAAAAGTCAAAAACCAGCGAGTGACGGCTTCGAGCCCTTTTCACATTTATCATCGTCTGAATGAATGTCCGGTTTCTGTTGCATGGGGCACCAAATCGATCGAATTCATTGAAGCTGTGAAAGCTTCAATGAGGGAATATCTGACAGACAGTTCTCGCGTCTGGGCTAATTTTAAAAAACACGTGATTACATAACTTCAACATACTCTGGTCACATATTAGGTTACATGAAGTTATGAGTGGTCTTTTGACTACAAAAATGGAAAATTGTGAGGAAAAAATATGACTATCAAATCCACATTTCTTGCTAGTGTTACGTTCTCCTTTGCTCTTGTTGGCACAGCTTATGCCGCAGACATTTCAAAGCAGGATGTTATTGAAGCTCAGAAAACGTGGGGTCAAGGTATTGTCGACATCGCGACGATGCATACCAAGGGTGAGGATTTTAAAGCGCGTGCTTCTGAACATGTGAAGTCGCTCTACGCTTACGGCGCTACGGACGTGATGTTCAAGCCAACATTGGCTGCCAAAGATCAGTTCCGGGAAAACTTTGACGAAGCGCTGAGTTATTTCATCGGCACTGAAGGTACGGAAGATAGCGGTTTCGCTATCAAAGGCTGGACTAACGTTCGCTGGGAGAATAACGGAATCTACACAAACCATGATTCAGCCATGGCTATGGGCAATTATTTCTTCACTGACCCTGCTGGTAAGGAAGTGAAAGTTGAATATACGTTTGGTTATGTCAAAGACGCCTCTGGTGCTTTGAAGATTAACCTGCACCACTCGTCATTGCCTTACTCACCAGACAAGTAGACTTAGCTGAGAAGCTGGCTCATAGCAGAAAACGAATGGACGGTCCGCGCGACGAATGTCTTACGGGCTATTTTTGGAGTAGGTTTTCCGATTCAATATAGCGCTGCAACATTTCTGACCAACAATACAGTGATATAAGCTGCTATTCGAACTCATTGGTCGAAAGTACGTTTGTCCGCACACCAGACACCCAATCTTACTCCGCCAACTCCAACAACCCGTCCACATCCAGATACCGCTCCATCGCTTCAGCCAGTTCATCCAGTGCCGTTTCCACGCTGGCCGCATAGGACATGCCTTCTTTCGCTTCAAACCCACACTGTTTCAGCAATTGCCTTCGGTATGCATCTGACGTGAACAGCCCGTGCAGATAGCAGCCCCGGACATTGCCTCGCGGGGAAACCGCTCCATCGTATCTGCCGTCAAAATTGACCATCGGACGGGAACAGTCCGGCCCGTCCGTATAACCCATGTGAATTTCATAACCCGACAACTCGCAGCCGAATTCACAGGATACCGGCTCAAAGGTCTGCACTGTCTTTTCGGGCAGAAGGTCCGTTTCGACATTTAAAAGCCCAAGACCTTCGATTTCCGGAATGTCACCCTCCAGCCCGCGCGGATCGGAAATCTTCCTGCCCAACATCTGGTAACCGCCGCAAACGCCGATCACAGTGCCGCCGTTTTCCGCAAAATTCTTGATCGGCGCTTCCCAGCCGTTTTCGCGCAGCTCCACCATGTCTGATATGGTGGATTTCGATCCGGGCAATACAACCATGTCCGCCTTGTCAGGAAACGGATCACCCTTGCGGATAAACTGCAACGCAACTCCCGGCTCGGCCTTGAGCGGGTCCAAATCGTCAAAATTGGCGATCTTACCCATCGCCGGTACGACAATTCGAAATCCTTCCGGCAAGGCGCCATTCAATTTGTCGAGCGCAACGCTGTCCTCTGCCGGCAGACGTTTCACGGCATCAACCCAGGGCAAAATGCCGAACGACGGCCAACCGGAAAATCCGGTAATCTGTTTGAGTCCTTCATCAAAGAGCGTCATGTCACCGCGGAACTTGTTGATGATATACCCCGCAACCAGCGCCCGGTCTTCTTCCGGCAGGATCGTATGCGTGCCAACGATCGAGGCAATGACTCCGCCCCGGTCTATGTCACCAATCAGGACAACCGGTATTTTAGCTTCCGAGGCAAAGCCCATATTGGCAATGTCCCCTGCCCGCAAATTGATCTCCGCAGGCGATCCCGCACCCTCTACCAATACGATATCCGCGTCTGCGGAAACGGTTTTAAAACTCTCCATAACCGATTCTAACAATTGAGGTTTTAGCGAAAGATATTCCCGCGCCTTGGCAGCGCCCCACACCTTGCCCTGTACCACGACCTGACTGCCGATCTGGCTTTGCGGTTTCAAAAGAACCGGGTTCATGTGCACGGTCGGCACAACCCCACAGGCAAGTGCCTGCAGCCATTGCCCACGGCCAATCTCGCCCTCACCTTCATCTGCCTTTGCAACGGCAGCATTGTTGGACATGTTTTGCGGCTTGAACGGCACAACCTTCAGACCACGGTTCTTTAATGCCCGACAAAGACCAGCCACAAGCACGGTCTTGCCGACATCCGAACCGGTACCCTGAAACATCAATGCGCGCGTCATGCAATCAGCCCTTTAAAACAGGACTACAGACTTAGCGGCAGGAGCACGGGGCCGCAATCGCAAATGCGGCACTTACAAGCGGTTATGGAGACCACATTCCAGATGCGGTTTTGCCTTTGTCGGATCATTGTAATCCGCTTCGACCGGAAGCTGGTTGAGCGCCAGATAGGCATCCATGTCAACATCGCGCCAGTCAAGCAACGGGCAGATTTTGATGATATCGTTGCGGTCTCTTTGAAACGGGGAAAGCCCCTCCCGGAACTCGGTTTGCTCCCTGCGCAGGGCCGTAACCCAAATATCCGGGTTGAATTCCGACAATGCCCTGCGGAATGGCTCAAGCTTGACCTGGTCTGCAAAAGCTTCCCGTTCCGGATTATGGATTTCCGGAATATCACCATCCCAAGGCTGTAACGGACGGTATTCTTGCAAATTGAGATCAAGCCTGCAGGAAATGGTTTCCGCGAATTTAAGAGTGGCATCCGTATTGAAACCGGTATTCACCCAGACAACCGGAATACCGGGACTGACTTGGGTAACAAGATGCAGAAGCACGGCAGATTGTGGGCCGAACTTGGTAGTCAGGATGGGACGTTTCGCACGCTGTAGCCCAAGATCCACGATATCAATTGCTGTATTTATTCGTGTAGTTATGTTCAGTGTGGCGGGTTCCTGCAAGCGCAGGGAAGATGAGGATTCCATGTACATGTCATGTCTCCAGTCCAAGTTTGATTTTCAGCCACAACCGTTCGTGAAAAAAGTAAAGAACCAGTTTGGTCAGCACCTCGAGGCCGCCAATCGAAATTGCCGTTCCGAGATTTCCGGTGAAAAGCCAGGCCAGCAGCATGGTATCGAGGGAAGCCAGTACCCGCCATGTACTCATCTTGGCCGCTGATCTAAGGCGCGTTTCGTAACGCAAACGATGTTGTGCCACGCCCCAGTTGATCCGGTTCCAGATCCGCTCATGCGTCGTGTAAATTACGATTTTTGTAATAACTTCAGTAATTGCAATGAAACTCGCCGTAGCCGCAATTTCCAGATCAGTGCTTTCATCCGCGAGGCCGAACATAGGCCCCAGATACTTGATGATGAAAAAAGACAAAAAGAACGTATCAAGCGTGCCAATTACGCGCCATGTAAGCGCCTTGGCAAAAGAGCGCCACGCCCTTTCACTGGAATGCCCGGAAGAGGGTCTGTCTTCTTTTCCGACATCGTCTACCGTGAAATCCGTCATTGATCTTACCCAATGGTTTCACGGCAATCTTGATCAAAAAATGAGACTTTTTGAAGAGCAGATATTCTGCAAAGAAACACAGAACAGAAAGATTATTTCAACCTGAACCGCAATTCGTAGAATGGCAGTCGATCACAAGTTTGCTCTTAAAACCAAATCTTCCGCGACTTCACGCAAAATACCGGCAAGCTGTTCCATCTCTTCGCGCATGGGCGAAGTATCCCGCCAGATAAGCGAAATTTCACGCCTTGCGGAAGCATGATTGATCTTTCTGACTACCAGTGCCTCATCCCGTCTTGCTTCAACCAGGGCATACAGGCTTGGCAAGACCGCAACGCCAGCACCCATTGCCGCCATTTGCCGGATTGCATCAAGACTGGTGCCTTCGTATTCGTGGCTGACAAAAGCTCCGGACTGCCTGGCCAATTCGCGAATGCCAAAGTTGAGATTGTGCCCCTTGCCAAGGCTCAAGAGGGAAACTCCTTCAAGATCACCCAGGGAAACCGGCCCCTTGCCGGATGCAAGGTCATGATCCGGTGCAACGCATACCCAGAGTTCCTCCGTGATCAGCGGAAAATTGCTGACATTCGCATGATCTTCCGCTGTTGAAATAATGATATCGAGCCTTCCTTCCCGCAGTTGGGCTTCCAGTTCGACCGCCCGCTCCTCGTGAATGCTGATCCGGAACTCCGGAAAAAGTTCATGCAGCCGTTTTGTGGCACTTGGCAGAAGATAAGGCCCGATCGATGGGATAACGCCTAAGCGCATTCTCCCGGAAAGAATGCCGTTTCCCTTTCGCGCAGCAGATTTGAGTTCTTCAACAGCGGACAGTATCAGCCTCGCCTTTCGCACAATGTTTTCTGCACCCGGTGTAATGATGGCGCCATGCCGCCCGCGCTCAACGAGCGTAATACCAAGTTCGACTTCCATGTCGGCAAGCTGTGTAGAAAGGCTGGGCTGGCTGACATTCGAGAGCTTTGCCGCATCACCGAACTTGCCGGTATCTGCCAGGGCAACAAGATATTGGAGTTGTTTGAGGGTGGGTCGCATGTCTCCATATCTATAGTTTTAAGCTATCAATTCAATCAATTGTTTCGATTTGAATTATGGAAATAATTCCCCAATTCAAGGCTAGGTTACAAAGAGGGAAAGCTTTCCATGACATCGAACCGCAACAGGTCGACAGGCACAAGAATACGGATGGAAATGTTCTCCCTATTGTCACCCCAACAGCTTCACATACCGAACCGGAACACCGGCAAAATCCAACAGACCACATTCGCAGGACCGTCCCCCCTCTGACCAAGCCTGTCCTGCTAATGCCAGCCGCCGACGTCCTTTCTTGAGATCGGCGGCTGGTGCTTATTTTGACACGCAAGAAAGTATCAAACCAAAATGGCCAAAGTCATAAACCGAATTCAGGACTTCCTGAGACTTGAAACATCGGCAGGCATTATTCTGATGTTTGCTGCATTGCTGGCGCTCATCGCCAATAATTCGTTCCTGGCTGAATATTACGGGCAGTTTCTTTCCACTCCGGTCAAAATCCAGATAGGCGGTCTCGAAATCGCCAAGCCGCTCCTGTTGTGGATCAACGATGGTCTGATGGCGATCTTCTTCTTCCTTGTCGGGCTTGAAATGAAACGGGAAATTCTTGAAGGCGAATTATCAAGTTTCAGCAAGGCATCCCTGCCTTTCATTGCTGCAATTGGCGGCATGGCAGGACCGGCCATCATTTACTCCTACATCAACTGGGAAAACGTTGAAACCATGCGCGGCTGGGCAATACCGTCTGCAACGGACATTGCCTTTGCGCTCGGCGTGCTTGCATTGCTTGGCAACCGGGTTCCGGTTGCGCTCAAGATTTTCCTGCTGGCCCTTGCAATCATTGACGATATTGGCGCGATTACCATCATAGCGATCTTTTACACCGAAAACCTGTCCGTTGAGGCATTGTCTTTGGGCCTGATTGGTTTTGTTGCGCTGGTTGGCCTGAACAGGGCTGGCGTTAAAAGCATTACACCCTACGCGCTTATCGGTACATTCATCTGGGTCTGTGTGTTGAAGTCTGGTGTGCATGCGACACTTGCAGGCGTCGTGACAGCCTTGGCAATCCCGATTGCAGGCAAGACCAAACAGGACCAGTCCCCCCTGCATCACCTTGAACATTCCCTCCATCCGTGGGTCGCGTTTCTGGTTCTTCCGGTATTCGCATTTGCCAATGCGGGCGTGTCACTGGATGGCATCAAGGTGGAGGACTTGACTGCCAGCGTCCCGCTCGGCATTGCGCTTGGCCTTTTCTTCGGCAACCAGATTGCGATCTTCATCCTGTCATGGCTTGCCGTCAAAAGCGGGATTGCCAAAATGCCGGAAGGGGTGCGCTGGGTCCAGATTTACGGTGCCGGCTGTCTGGCAGGTATCGGCTTCACAATGAGCCTGTTCATCGGCACCCTTGCGTTTCAGGATCCCGAACTGGTCAACCAGGTGAGGCTCGGAGTGTTGATGGGATCATTTGCCTCTGCTGTTCTTGGATTTACCGTCCTGAAGCTCACGCTTGGTACAGAGAAAAATGGCAGACAAATGGTTGCACAACCAGCCGAATAAATCTCGGCGCAGGCTCACAAAACACTTCACAATTCATTCGGACAGTGACAAGCTGTCCGAATGAGCCAGAACACAGAAGCACAGAAAAAATTTGCCAGCCAGTGGCATTATGTTCCGGATGTTCCGGTACAAACGTCCCCCTTGTTTGCATGGCCACCCAATCCCGGAAAGATTGCCCGGTGGATCGCCAGCGGATGGTTCACGATCAGTGAGAACATCATACTGGTCGTTCTGGCAGTTGTATGCTGGGCATGGTTCCAGCCTTCGCTTGAAACAACCAAAACCATTGAAGCCAGTTGGGTACTGCAGATTTTCATCAGAAACATCATCCTGATGTTTTTGGTCGCGGGCGGTTTACACTGGTATTTTCATTCCGGAAAGAAGCAAGGCGACGACCGCAAATACGATGCGCGGGAAGTACCGGCAAAGGGACGTGTCTTCACCTTCAACAACCAGCTTTACGACAACATGTTCTGGACGCTGGCGAGTGGTGTGACCTGTTGGACCGGGTATGAAGTGCTGATGTTCTGGGCAATGGCAAACGGCTATGCGCCCGTCATGACATGGTCAGACAATCCGGTCTGGTTTGTAGTTCTGCTGTTCCTGACACCGTTATGGATTTCATTCCATTTCTACTGGATACACCGCTGGCTGCACTGGCCACCACTATACAAGCTTGCCCATGCCCTCCATCACCGAAACACCAATGTCGGACCATGGTCAGGCCTCTCGATGCATCCGGTTGAGACGTTCATGTTTTTCAGTTCGGTCCTGATCCATTTTCTCTTGGCAAGCCATCCCATACACATTCTCTTTCACATGCAGCATCAGGCACTGACTGCGGCCACCTCCCATACTGGATTTGAAGGTTTGGTTGTAGGCGATGAAAACCGCCTGGCCCTTGGCCGGTTTCATCACCAGATGCATCACCGCTATTTCGAGTGCAATTACGGCAACCTTGAAATGCCTTGGGACAAACTGTTCGGGTCATGGCATGACGGGACTGCCGAAGCCCATGAAAAGATGAAAGAGCGCCGCAAGGCTTTGGGAAGCTGAGTTTATTTCCGCCTCATTGAAGTTGTGAATTGACAATGCGGAACTGCGTCGTCAGTAAACTTGGGCATGGCTGCCGGATTGCTGACAATTATGATGTTTACGGTCATGTTTGCAATGGTTGCGAACCGGCTTTCAAAAACCATTCTGACAGCACCCATGATTTTTATCGGCTTCGGCTTTGCCATGGCACAAACCGGAATTCTGCCGGAGGTCGCGATGGAGGAAACTCTCCATCTGGTCGCTGAAGTTACGCTCATAATTCTGCTTTTTCTTGATGCCGCCCAGACCGATTTTCCTGCCCTGCGCAAGCGCTTTGTCTGGCCGGCACGCATGTTGTTGATCGGGCTTCCCTTGGCAGTATTGATCGGCACGCTCGCCGCCTGGCCATTGCTGCCCGGCTGGCCAATCGTTGCCATTGCCCTGGTTGCAGCAATTCTTGCACCTACAGATGCTGCACTGGGCCAGACAGTTGTCACAAACCCAATTGTTCCTGAACGCGCCCGTCGCGCGCTTACCGTGGAGAGTGGACTGAATGATGGCCTCGCCCTTCCCTTGATATTGTTGTTCGCCAGCCTAACCGCAGAAGTTACGGATCAGCAGGGGACAAACTGGTTCCTCTTTGGTAGCCAACAACTGATCCTTGGACCGATATGCGGAGCAATCGGCGGTATTGTCAGCGCACGGATACTGATCTGGGCAAAGGACAACAACCATACCGCAGACATCTATGAAGGCGTGGGGGCCATAGCACTGGCAATTGCGATCTATCTTGGCGCAACGGCGGTAGGCGGGAACGGTTTCATTGCTGCTTTTGTGGGAGGTCTGTTTTTTGGCGCTTTTGTTAAGGGGCGCTGCAAATTTGTCTACGAGTTTACGGAAAGCGAAGGACAGGGTCTGACTTGGGCAGCCTTTTTTCTGATTGGCTTGCTTCTTTTGCCTGAAGCCCTTCATCATCTCACATGGCAAACATTTGCGATCATACTGATCAGCCTGTTTGTCGTAAGACCACTCGCCATCTGGATTTCACTGATCGGAACGGATGCATCCACAAGTACGAAACTGTTTTTCGGCTGGTTTGGCCCAAGAGGCCTGGCGACTGCACTGTTTGCCTTGATTGTGGTCCGCGAAATCAACTCAGAGTTAGGAGATCCCATTTTGCATCTTTCAGTAAATGCTGTCTGGATAAGTGCGTTACTGCACGGGATATCGGCAATACCGGCTTCGAAATACTATGCCTCAAAGTGCGCAAATAATACTGCGTTTCAAACTCAAATAACCGACCCGCAAAAACGGAAGGCAAACTAGGTCACGGACCCACAAACAAGATGAAAATGGTATGAGCAAATTTGGGTTTATAACAGAAGCAAGTCTGCAGGAAACCGTCTGGTTTTCAGAGGCTTGCGACGCATTAGATGCACAAATTTACCATATCCGCAGGACGCTTGAACTTGCTTTGAAATCTCGCGTCAAAGGCCTTAGCCGGGACGACGGCCCCGCCTTCCGGTCTTTTCCTAATCTTTCTTTGCAATTCCAGCGCCATTTTCACCCTGTTTATGGGTCCGTGACCTAGTCCGTTTCTACGGGTAGATCGTTCCATACACATGTTGGATGCTTTTGCGTTTCTGCACTTTCTTGGCAATCCGGAAAACATTCGGAAAATCCTGAACCTCAGGGTGGCCTTGTTCCGGAATTAGCCATGTTGTCAGCATGAAAAGATAGACATCAGCTGCGCTGAATTTGTCACCAAGCATCCATTCGTTACTACCTATTCCTTCATCTACAACCTGCCAAACTTCGCGAAGTCTGCGACAAGCCCTAGCCTGAGAACCATGCTCATGATCCGGTGTATCTGCAAACCGGTCCGGATAGTAAAACATCTGAAAAGCATTCTGAACCGAACTTGAGAAATAGACCAGCAATTGAAGGAACTTTGGTCTGCCGGGGCCATCAATGGCCGGAGCCAATCCCGCCTCTGGATATCTGTCACAAAGAAAAATGGTAAT
>JBCCYR010000055.1:0-10773 GCA_039189355.1 Pseudomonadota bacterium | reverse complement strand
CCTGCAAGAGCAAAATTACCTGACTTTTGAAAAAACACTCGAAAAGTCGGTTGCTTCAGGCATCGAACAAATTGACAAGGTGCATGTTGAAACAGGGCACATAAAGTCCGATTTCTCGCTCAAATATGTTCCACTTGAGAAATGCGGCAGGCATGGGTGTTGTCAGACTGTTTTGGTGGTCGCACAACCTGCTGCCGAAACAGAACAATTCGACACTCAATGTGTTGCTGTCAAAAATGAACCCATTAACATCATTGATGCTGTTGAAGCTTCGACCGGTGCATACACAAAAAACTGCGGTGTCCAGGTTTGTTTGAAACTTAAGGGTGAACCCGACGACTTTCCCAAAGTCCTGACAGATCAATTTGTGCTTCAGCAATTACTGACAAGTGTATGTGACTGTGTACTCGATGGTCAATTGGGCAGCAGGCCGCTCTTTGTTGAGATTCAGCGTTTGGCCAGGGCAGTCAAAGTGAAGGTGTATGGCAGCGCATCAGGGGAACCATCGCATGCCTTGCAAATTGCCGGAGTGGCAAATGGAGAGCGTTTGGCAAGAAGCACTGAAATGGAAAAGCTGTCCAATGCACTTTCTGCAAAGATGAAATTCTCTGGCAGCCGTGAGCATGCAGACAGCATCGACATACTGGTTCCGATTAATGCAAACGTTGCCTTGCCCGATCCTGAGAACTTTGGTTCCGATATTGTACGGATACGCAAGGCGGCGAATGGGAATTTTATCGCAAACCCTCTCCCAAGATTTCAAAAAACAGGTTGATTGACATGTATCTTTTCAAACAAGCGATTTATAGCGGCTCCCGGGCTGTACTGCGCAATCCGGGAACATCGACTGCAACCGTACTGTTCGGCGTAGCTTTTGCGCTGGTCGCATCAAATGCCCTTTTGTCCCAAATTGAAGAACACCCTGCCCCGATATGGAATTCGCAGGATGTGTTCACAACGCAGGCAATTCCTGCCAAGCCGAAGATCGTGACTTCGAAAAGGGTCGAACCCCACAAAGTCCTTGTTCAAACGATCAGCCTTAAGAATATACCGGTTCCCACTGCCAATCCTTCCAAGCCCAAATCATTTGCCGCTCAGTCTTCTCTTGTGCGCGAAGTGCAGGCAAGCCTTGCAGATGTGGGCATTTATAAAGGTAAAGTGGACGGCATCTATGGTGACGAGACCAGACGTGCAATTCAGGAGTACCAAAAGAAAGCTGGAATAATTCCGGATGGTGAAGCAAGTTATGGCCTGTTGGCAAATATCAAATCAGCCTTTGCAGTCGCTCAGCTTCAAAACCGCAATCGTGCGGAACAAGCGCAACCCGTTGCAACAAAAACACCTGAATTGATTGTTCTGGACAATGCAATGATCTCGCGCGTTCAGAGCGGTCTAAGGGAAATTTACGGTGACGATGAAATTAGTGTTGACGGTATCTTCGGTAACCAAACGCGTAACGCATTAAAGCGTTTTCAGGAGCGTTTTAAACTGAAAATGACTGGCGAACTTGATGAAGAGACCCTTGCCAAACTGCGTGAAGCAGGAATAGTGAATTCAATCTAGGAAACGCTTGAGACAAGGAATCTTCCAATGCGGGTAACATCCGTTATCTGGCTTGCTGTATTCATGCGGAAAGAGGCAAGCCGCGGCGCTTATGTCACTGTTGCAAAAAAGGGAGCGCAGCAGGCAGGGGCAATCTTTGTGCTGCACAATCACCTGGATGGAACCTTTGATATTTATGGGCCTGCGCCGCAAAGCATGTTTGAGGCAAACCAGTCAGAACGCCAGTTTGAACTGATCCATCAAAAAGTCCAACAGGACACTGCAGACCAGTACTTCGAAAAGCAAAAGAGCTTTGACCCGGATTTGTGGATCATTGAAACCGAATCCGGCTCAGGTGAAATTTCACTTGAAGTCATGTCCTAGCAAGTTTTTTGATATCTGTTTTTCCGATATCATGGTGCTGGCTGTGGGTATTCTGAACTGACTGTCTGCGGTTTCGCAGGAGTGCGTCAAAGGTTTCAGGTTTTGGTGCCTCAATGTTACCAGGCTTGTTAACACCATGGAATTGCGCGCCGTGGGTTATGAAAAAGGAAACAACCTTTTCCCTCTCCAGGCTTTCGTAGTGGTTCATGACTTCAGAGAAAACGGCTTTGTTTTGCCCAAGCACGGGAAACAGCAGCAGCATAATCCGGCCTGCTGTCAATTTGGTCACTTCCAGCGCAAACAAAAGACATGCAAAAGTTCCAATGTCCTTCTCGGCAACATATTTCAATGTGAGTTCGGGTTCCAGATTGCACGCGTAGTAGATGGCTTCTGACAGCTTTTCAGGTTGGCCGGTTCGTGCAGCGAGAATGAGTTCACCACCCAGCCTTTGGGTATGATCTGGTCTGGAAGCTGACAAGCTATGCCTTTTACGCTGCCTGAGACGATTACCCTTGTTGGCGAGCGCAACAAGGCTTTCCGTAAGGTCTTTTTGCTCGGTATCGGGAGCTGTTGCAATCTTGATTATTGTCGGTGCAGGAACCGGAGATGCAAATTTTTTGACTGCGCTTTCTTTAACCTTGTTGCGCTTGGTGCGTTTCCGGGTCGTAGAGAGCGTTTCCCGGATCGAAAGGTTCTGTCTGAGTATCTTCAGGACCGTTTCATTTTCATCGTCTTTTTCCAGTAACAACTGGATTGTGCGAAGTTCAATATTGTCTCTTCTTGCTACAACGCGTGCATGTTCAAACGATCTCTTTTCAATAATGTTTCTGAGATCCTTCTCCGAAAGAACCGGTGAAAACAACAGTACCGGAGAAGCAATGTCGATTTTCTCCAGACCCAGGAAAATGAGAATGGAGCGCGGTGTATAAACATTGCGGGAAAGGGCGATGGAAATACGTCGTTTCTGTTTCTTGTCCGCATGACAGAAAAGTCCGTAGAACAATTCCTTGAGCCTTGAGATTTCGTCAGTGCTTGCACGTTTGAGCAAGGTGAACTGCTCTACGTGATCTACTAGAATGGTTCCCTGGTTTTGATTTCTTCCCCGATTAATCGATTTCCGGTGTTTCAGTGCGATGGCCATGGCTAATTTCAAGAATCAATACTGAAAACAGTTTCTCACCCAATTCGTTTACAATCTGTTAACCATGTTGCGATTGGATGTGTTTGTACGATTAATGGACCTCGTGTCGAGGATGTAAATTAACGCCACTCAGGAGGAAAAAATGAGTGCAATCATAAAGTTTCCATTGGAGAAAGTTCAGCGTACATCCAGCTCAAGACTGAAAAACAACGAGACTGCCAAAATCCTGATGTTTGAAGGTGTGCAGTATCGCAAAGAAGGTTGTCCGGAAAAGACACCTGTAAATACAAAGCAGGTGACGCCTGTAACTGCAAAGCCGTAGTCAGCTCTGCCCGGTATAGGGAAGGCACTGCAGGCTGCCCAGAAAGCCGTCCACGGTTGAAGCCCAGCTCTGGTCGCGTTTGAGTGCCCGTACGATGATGAAACCAACTTGTTCGCTTGTTTCAACGACAATCGAAGTCTCAAGTTCCTCCGGTTGTATCTGGCGGATGCTTGCCATCTGGATCGGGTTAACCACTATCATTCGCAATTTGTTGCCAATGGCAGTACGCTCGTTGAGGCTGTAAAGGACACGTCCCCTCGAACTGAATACGGATGCTGACCAGAACAGATCGGTTCGGTCTCCGGTCACTTCCACGCCGCTATCGGCCAGATCAAACTTGCAGGTTGAAAGCTGGAAAAACGGGTCGCCATTCGAAAGTCCGATTTTACTGGAAGCCGTCAGTTTCTCAAACCGGTTGGTCTGGGAATTGTTGACGATACGCTTGGCGGCATCTTTTTCTCCCAGCAGCGGGATGAGAAAAATGATGCAGATATGCACAATGGCACCCAACAGCAGCCCGCAAATTCCGATATAAATAGCCCGCGTTTTCACTTAAACGCACTCCAGCTTCTGCAACCGTAAAAGCTCCGGTTCACTCAGACCGGCACTGCTCGTAATCGGGGTGTCATAGAGGCGCAGAACAAACTTGAAAGTGCCTTTGCCCTCAAGGCGCATCCAGTTGCCGGAACCCGGTTGGTCGCTCACCGTAACCCTGGAAGATGAATCCGGTGCCCGGACAAGGGTGCCGGAGTAGACCGCCGCAACTGTACCGTCTGCACTCTTGATGACATTACCGGACAGATCGTAAGCCGTGAGCGTCCAGAAACGGGCAGCTGGCGTGTTGCCGTACAAAACATAATTGCATTCCCGTAACAGTGCGTTGCCTTGGTCGTCTTTCAGGGTTTCGAAGGCAAGACCTTCAGCCGCACCAAGCGGTATGGCGCCATCCACAGTGGAACGCGCTGCCGTGTAGGGATCCACTTCCGCACCGCCGACAAACGGCCATGCCGACCATACACCTGCGCTGATTGCCCCCACACCAAACGTGCGCTGAATGGCAAATTGCGCGGTTAGTCCGCCGATGAGCAGGCCGATCACAAAGATGATTGCAAGATTGGTTGCAAGACGCATTTCAGAACCGCTGGAAACTTTCTACTGGGACACAACCACAGTGCCGACGGTTCCTGCAAGCTCTTCTGCAGCTTTTAACGGTTTTGCATTGTCAAAAATGGTTTCAAGCTTGCGCAGGTTTTCCTCGGATTCCTTGGAAAGCAGTTTGGGTCGTGCCGGTGGAACTTCGGTTGTTTCATCCGTATTGGCAGCAACTTCTTCTTCATCCTGATCCAGGATTGGCAGCGGATTTTCGATATACGGAATGGGCCGGAGTTCTATGTTCTGGTGCGCATAAGACATGAACTTGTTCCACGTCATTGCTGGCAAACGGCCCCCGGTCAGCCTGCGGGTAGATTGGTAATTGTCATTGCCGTACCAGATCGCTGCCACATAGTTTCCGGTATATCCGACATACCAGGCATCGCGGTAAGCCTGCGTTGTACCCGTCTTGCCTGCAGAGCGGATCCCGTTGAGCGCGGCTCGGCGGCCCGTACCCCATTCCGGGATCTGCGCCATGATCGTGTTCATGACCTTCGTTGTGGATTCCTTGAGAATGCGCTCCTGTTTGGCCTTGTCCTTGCGATGGTCGTAGAGGACATTCCCGGTTGTATCGGTAATCTGGTTGATGCCGTAACGGTCCACCTTGTAGCCGCCTGTCATGAACGTGCCGTAGCCGGCAGCCATTTCCAGAACGGTAAGGCCATTCGCACCCAGCACCATGGGCGGGTTGACGACGAGATCAGACTCAACACCCATCTTGCGAACGGTTTCGACAAGACGGTCGCCGCCCAGCTGTTTGAGGCCGTCGCGTCCGAGATAGAGTTTTACAGGCACCGTGTTGATTGACTTGATCAGCGCGGTCTGAAGGTCTGTCCGGCCCCGGAAGCCGCCGGAATAGTTTCGCGGACACCACAGACGCCCGAACCGGCTGACGCAGACACTGCCGTCGGTGACACGGGTGGTTTCGGTATAACCGAAATTTTCAATCGCGGACGCATAAACATATGGCTTGAAAGAGGACCCTGGCTGGCGCTTGGAAGCGGTCGCCCGGTTGAACTGGCTCTGGCCGTAGTCTCGTCCGCCCACCATCGCGCGGACCGCACCTTCATGGTCAAGCACCACCATCGCGGCATCGCGCACGCCATATTGCGTGCCGAACTGCCGCAGATGGCTTTCCACCGATTCTTCCGCTGCCTGCTGCAGGTCAAGATCAACGGTGGTTTTCACGATCATGCTTTTGGTCTTGTATCTGACCGCCAGCCGCTGCACTTCCTGATAGGCCCAGTCCATGAAATAGTTCGGCCCGTTGAGATCATTGCGTTCAACAACGCTTGCCGGTTCCTTGCGGGCGCGGATCACCTGACCCTCGGTCATGAATTCGCCCTGCACCATGTTGGTCAGCACTTCGTTGGCGCGGGCGCGCGCTGCCGGCAAGTTGATGTGCGGGGCGTATTTGCCCGGTGCCTTATAGAGGCCTGCAAGCATGGCAGCTTCCGCAAGGTTCACATCCTTGATGCTCTTGTCGAAATAGTATTGCGATGCAGCCGAGATTCCGAAATTGCCGCCGCCCATATAGGCGCGGTCAATGTAGAGTTTGAGGATTTCCTTCTTGGTGAGGTTCGCTTCAAGCCATAGCGAGAGAAACGCTTCCTTGATCTTGCGCTCAATGGTGCGTTCGTTGGTCAGAAAGAGGTTCTTGGCCAACTGCTGGGTGATCGTACTACCACCCTGCACAACGGAGTTTGCTTTCACGTTTTCCGCCATCGCGCGGGTAAGACCCAGAAAATCAATGCCGAAATGTTCAAAGAACCGGCGGTCCTCGGTGGCGAGCACCGCTTTGATGAAATGGTCCGGCAATTCGTCGAGATCATCCGCATCTGTCTGGCGGATACCGCGCTGGCCGATTATCTTGCCGTTGCGATCCAGGAAGGTAACGGAATAGTCGCCCTGGCTGCGCCAGTCTTTTTGCGTTTCCTCAAAAGCGGGTAGGGCCAGCGCCAACATGGCAATCGAACCGATCAGTGCAAGCGTCACACCTTCATCCGCGACTTCAACGAAAAACCGCGCCAGTCCCTTGACCTTGAACTTGCGGAAAAAGATCGTGATGTTTTCCCAGCGCTCGCCTGCGCTGTTAAATGCACTGTAAAGCGAAGAGTCGATCCATGAATCAAAATCCAGCAAGCGGTTCCAGCCGGAGACTTTCTTGCGTTTTTCTGGCTTTTCAATAGGGTCGCGCACTGGTTTCGGTCCCGTTTTGTCTTTCACTGTTTACATATAACAGATTGGTGGCCATTACCAATACTTGGGCAATCACATGTGATTTAGGGGTTAATGCCCCAATTGATTGAAATGAAGGCGATTGGATGCCGGAAAAAGAATTCTGGAAGCACAAGAAGCTGCACGAAATGAGCCGCGAAGAATGGGAATCGCTCTGCGACGGCTGCGGCAAGTGCTGTCTCAACAAGCTGGAAGACTGGGAAACGGGCGAAATCTACTGGACGAGCATCGGCTGCGAACTGCTCGATTGTGAGAGTTGCCGCTGCACGGATTACAAAAACCGCTTCAAACAGGTACCGGACTGCATACAGCTAACGCCTGAAAACATCGAGACGATTGGCTGGCTCCCGCCCACTTGCGCCTACCGGCTGGTGCGGGAGGGCGATGATCTCTACTGGTGGCACCCGCTTGTTTCAGGCGATCCGGAAACCGTGCATCAGGCGGGCGTCAGCGTGCGTGGCCGCGCCATTCCCGACACCGGCATCAAGCCGGAGAACTATGAGGATTACCTGATCGACTGGCCGTTGGAGATTTATCAGGGGTAGGAAAGAACAGCTTGATTTTGAATCGAAATGTTCCTATAATGTTCTAAATTTTGGAAATTGTGATGACCGTTCAGGAACAACAATTGGCAGATGACAAGATGCGAGCAGAAATTGCTAAGCTTCTTGCTGAAACCAAACAGATCAACGTGAACACGTTTCTTGCTCCCGCTTTGGCCGCTGCTGCGCTAATGGGTGCTACAGCTGCGCTGGTGAAGCTGTTTTTTTGATGCATTAGATCGAACATTACAACACGCTCAATATAAGTTATTTCCAGAAACACTCTGCTGATTTTTGTCGCTAATAAAAACTATGGAAGCACAGAAATTCCATGGTGTCTTGATGAAAAGCATAGCGATGTATCAAATGCTGTTAGATGTCTATCAGAAGCGTTTAGATAATACTAAATCAAAAAATAGGAAAAAATTCCTTGACACCGAAACGGTCTTCGGCTATACATTGTATACGATGCGAAAACCACGAGCGAAATTGGCTCGCAGGATCATAAACCGTATTTTCTTTCAACAATTTTCGGCCGTTTGAGGTCGCATAAATCGACTGAGGTTTCATGTCTGATCCGTCCGCTTGCGCGCCACAATCCGGTCTCGCCGGAATGTTCGAGAGTGTCGTGCTTGACCTGCAGAAGCGCCTTGCCTGTGAGATGAAGAATCTTGATGCGGACCTGACCGGAGAAGGCGTAACGACCGAACAGCGGTTCAAGACATTCACAGGCTATTTCAAGATGGTGCAGGGGGTGGAGATGATGATCGACGGAATTAGGCAGCAGCGTGAGCAGGACCGTGAACACGGAATTGAAGTGGTGGAATTCCGCCGACAGCTTGAGGAACAGATTTCCAGACTTGTCGACGACGAAACTGAGGACGCTGTTTCTGAATGAACTGGATGACGATGAAATCATCCGCCTGAAATTTGACTGGCCGCTCTGGGCCCGGCTGAAGCAGCGCCCGCCGCTCAACGAATGGCGGACCTGGCTTTTGCTGGGCGGGCGCGGTTCCGGCAAGACACGCACCGGGGCGGAATGGCTCAAGGGCGTGGCCCTGGCCGACCCGCACTATCCCGGCAGCAATGGTGGCCGGGTGGCACTGGTCGGTACAACCTATGACGACATTCGCGATGTGATGATCGAGGGAGAGTCTGGCCTGCTGGCGATTTCGCACAAGTCGGAACGCCCGCAATGGCTGGTCTCGAAACGCGAACTGATCTGGCCGAACGGAACGGTGGGGAAGCTCTTTTCCTCAGCCGATCCGGAAAGCCTGCGCGGCAGCCAATTCGGGGCCGCATGGCTGGATGACTCAGACAGCTGGGAAAACGCTGAAATTCCACTTGATGCAGGTCAGGAAAGATATGTCGTTCAAGTTCTCAATATGGACGGCAATACAGTTAGGGAAGCAGAAGTACAGTCTTCTGAATACATGTACTCTTTCGCCAGCCAGCTTGCCGATTTTGGTCATCCGGCAAGTCACTTCACATTCAAAGTTGTGCAGTTGTCAGACAGTGGATTGCCCGGCGCTGAAGCAGTTCTGGAAGCAATAATAACTTAAAGAAAGGAATAAAAATGGTTGAGGAAAAGGCTTGGTATTTGTCGAAAACGATATGGGGAGCACTTATTGCGGTTGCTGCTTCAATATTTGGAGGGCTTGGGCTTTCCATTGATCCCGAAAGCCAGGGACAGTTGGCAGATTCCATCATCCAACTGGTTGGTGCTGTCGGTGCAATCATTGCGGTTTATGGCAGATTAAGTGCAACAGAAGTCATATCCTGACAATGGCAATGATCCGGCTTGCTCTTGAAGCAATCGTCAGGCTTCTGAAACTGGTCAACGTGATCGCCCGGCAAAGAAAAATCAGCTCAACAATTCAGGACAAAAACAAGTCAGTTGCTTATGAAAAACTTCTCCGGGCAATGGTTGCGCGCCGCCGCGCCTCTCATGATTTTCGCAGTTCTGACAGCATGCCAAACGACAAGTACCGACGGGACTAATGACCATAGTTGGTATTGTGAAGCATTCAGGCCAATACAATGGTCTGGAAGGGACACATCTGAAACGATTAATCAGGTCCTTGCGCACAATGCAGCATGGGATAGCGTGTGCCTTGCCGGATTAGCCATGAAAAATGCTGGATAACGGAATATTCATTGCAAAGTTGGTCAGATTTCTGTTCATTCTTGGTTCATTCCATCCATGATACAGAGCGATTATGAGATTAAGGTTCCTGATTGCCCCTGTTTTGGCATTGATGTGCTTGAGCACGAGTCCTGCATACGCCGATGCATGCAGCAATCGTGCACGTGCGGTAGTGGCAGGGATTCCCGGAGCCATGCTGCTTGCTGTGAATTCCACTAAAAATGCGAACGGCCAAGTTGTCTGCGTTGCCCGTATCAAGTTACCATCAAGTGGTGGGAATCCTGGCCGTGTCGTGACGCGCAGGTTCAGACCCTGACACAGGCAATAAAGGTAATGGCATGCGAATTCTGATAGTTGAAGATGATCCTGATTTGAACCGCCAACTTGTCGATGCATGTACAGATGCAGGCTATGCAGTCGACAATGCACTAGATGGCGAGGAAGGACATTTTCTGGGTGATACGGAACCTTATGATGCGGTAATCCTCGACATCGGACTGCCCAGCATGGATGGTCTCACCGTGCTGGAAGAGTGGCGCAAGGCCGAGAGGAAAATGCCGGTCCTGATGCTGACTGCCCGTGACAGGTGGAGTGACAAGGTTGCCGGCATTGATGCAGGCGCAGATGATTATCTGGCAAAACCGTTCCATATCGAAGAAGTACTCGCAAGACTGCGGGCCCTTATAAGAAGGTCCGCAGGCCATGCATCATCGGAGCTGGTTTGTGGTGAGGTTGTTTTTGATACCCGGACTTCAAAAGTGACACTTGACGGCAAACCGGTGAAGCTCACGTCCCATGAATTGCGTTTGCTCTCTTACATGCTTCATCATCCTGGCCAGATCATTTCGCGCACCGAGCTGACGGAACATCTTTATGATCAGGATTTCGACAAGGACTCCAATACAATCGAGGTCTTTGTCGGCAGGCTCCGCAAGAAGCTTGGCGCAGACTTCATAGAAACGGTTCGCGGTCTTGGCTACCGCCTGCAGGAACAGGAATGAGCTCGAAAAAGAGCCTTGCACAACTGCTGTTTCCGAACACGCTTGCCTGGCGGCTGTTTCTGCTTTCATCCATTGCCGCACTGGCCGGCGTAGCCGCGGTCGCATTTTTTATTTCCTCTGATTACCGGACGAGTTCCGAGTCCCGTCTGGAAGAACTGCTTACAGCAAACATTTTCAACCTGATGGGCAGCGTCCAGGTCGACGCCAGCGGGAAACTGATGGGACTTCCGGATCTTGGTGATGCACGATATAGCCTGTTTGACTCAGGATGGTACTGGTCCATCACAAAAGTCGGAGAAACCGAT
>JBCCYR010000054.1:0-10884 GCA_039189355.1 Pseudomonadota bacterium | reverse complement strand
TTGCAATATGAAGAGATGTTTCCATGTTCGATCCTCGAAGAATCCTAAAACCGTGTTTTAAAAGCCTGAACTGACGCAAGCAAATCAAGAGAAAGTCCCTGGTTATTGCCCAGAGGTGTGGAAATGAGGGGCGTAATACTTGCGCCGCTATTCGGATTTTGAAGATCCCAAAGTGCAAGAAACCGATTGGAGAATTCTTTTACGAATTCCGGATCAGAAAGATCTTCTATCGAGAGACGTTCCTCGAGGATTTCTACTTGCCGGTCCAGGCTCGAAAAGCTCATTTGCGGCGGTAAGCTAAATGCCGTTTGAACAACCTGCAAAAGTGCCCGGTCACCTAACAGTTCCAGCGTCTCGGTTATTTCCGATGCCTTCCTTTCAAAATATATTGCAAGCCGCGCACCCACATTCTGTGTCCCTGCTTCACTTTCCAGCTCGCTTTGAAGATAGCGGTCAACTACACCCTGTTGCGTTCGGTCAAAGCTGGTGGTTGCACTGCCATATCGAGCGAAGTCGAAGTCGCTGGCAAATTCCTTGTAACGGGGATCAGTCAGCCGGTTGGCCAACGCATCGTCGCTGTCAACGCCGCCTTCAAGAACTTCTTTCATCAGCGCTCTTGCATAGCTGAGATCCTCAAGGCCGTAAGCCTTGAGGGCGAAATTTAGTAATCTGGTGTTGTTTACGAGCTCTTCTGCTGTTTCTATCTTGCCGATATTTTCCTTGTAATATTCTGCTTCTCTTGAAACCAGCGGATCTTGAGAAATGCGTTGAAGAGTGCGCTCAGAATTTGCGGCAAAAAGCCGATATGTTGTCAATGCATCCATAATTCAAACCAACATTTTGTTTGAACCAGTTTATTTCCTCTTGCTTGCCCGAAGCTTGAATGCCCCGGTACCAGCTTCGCACAAGCAAATATGCATAACCCTGAACCAACACTTGACCTTGCTGGTCCGCTCACCGCCAAACACCACAGGAGTTGGAATTGACCATACTTATCGGATTTGTAGTCACTATGGCCTGTATGCTGGGAGGTTTCATGGCAATGGGCGGAAAGTTGGCTGTTCTTGTTCAGCCATGGGAATATGTCATTATCGGAGGGTCTGCTTTGGGGACTTTCATTGTAGCCAATCCATATCCGCTGATTAAGGATACCGGTAAGGCCGTAATGGAAGCATTCAAAAATGTTGCCCCTAAAAGCAAGGATTATCTTGATATCATAGGATTGCTGTTTTTGTTGATGCAGGAAATCAGGGCAAAAACACGCGCAGAAATGGAGGGCCATGTTGATGACCCTGAAAATTCCTCGATTTTTCAGAATTATCCTTCAATCGTTAAAGATAAAGACAAGCTCTATTTTATAACGGACTATGTCCGGCTTATCCTGTTGGGTAACGCGCGCCCTCACGAAATTGAAGCTCTCATGGAAGAGGAGATTCATACATTAACACGTGATCGGCTCAAACCTTATCAGGCAGTTCAAGCTGTAGCCGATGGTTTGCCTGCGCTCGGAATTGTAGCCGCAGTTCTCGGGGTGATTAAGGCAATGGGATCGTTGGACAAGCCGCCGGAAATATTGGGTGGACTCATCGGTGCGGCCCTCGTTGGGACATTTGCCGGTATTTTCATGTCATATGGCATTGCAGGTCCGATAGCCACCAAAATCAAGTCTGTGCGGGAAAAGCAAAGTCGTGAGTTCGTGGTTATAAAGCAAACGCTGTTGGCATTCATGAACGGTGCCACACCGCATATTGCTGTCGAACATGGCAGGAAAACAGTCTCCGCCAAAGACAGACCATCGCTGGACATGGTTGAAGAGCAGACAATGAACGCACCGGTTGCTGTCGCGGTTGAATGATGGAAAACGAACAATTAATCATTGTTGATGAAGAAAGCGGCGTCACGCAGGGTGAGAGAACATCGGACGGTGTTGCTGAAAGAATTTTACGCTCCCAGTCACAGCGGAAGATGGAACTTGTCAGTGAGATCGATGAGCAGGCGAAGCTGCTGGAAGGTGCAATTCAGGAAAAAGTTTCAAAATTTGTCGGCATTACAAGTAAGGTACGATTTCGTGAAATGTCCATGTTCGAGGTGGACTCTGTCATTGGCCAGAACTCTACAAATAGCCTCTTTTTATTTGAGGGTGATGAACTGCCAATTGTCTTTTTTTACTTTGAAAACAACTTGTTTCAAGAATTGCTGTCGATCACCATTTCCGGTGATGCGAAGTCTGCAAAAGACGGGCAGCCACTGTCTGATGGGGAAAAGGCCTTATTTATCGTTTTCATCAGTTTGATGGGGGCAGGTTTCTTTGAGGTCGCAGATGTTTTCTCGGAGTATGGAATCCCGAAAAAGCCCGTGTTTTATGAGCCAAAATACCTCAAGGAATATGAAGGGTTACAGGATTTTGTTTCCCTCACTTTTGACATCTCTGCCGCCGAGACCACTGGCGAATGTAAGTTGATTACATCGCTCTCGGTTTTTGATCATCGGGAAAAGCAAAGTGGTAGCCACGCGACAAATGATGAAACCTCGGAAGAAGATATCTGGTCGGACAAGCTGTTTGACCGGATTCAGGATGTGCCTGTTCCGTTAAACGTCGAACTGGGTTCTGTGGAAATGTTTCTGTCAGAAGTTAATGCGCTGCAACCAGGGCAGACACTTAAATTGCCGATAAATCCAGAAGAAATGAAGCTATTCACCGACGCAGGTGAATTCCTCTTGTCGGGTAGTCTGCAGGTCGATCGTGAGGATCTCAAGTTCAGGGTAATGAAAAGAGCGGAATAGAAAGGGTGTTAGATGATTTATTCGATTGCGGCTATTTCAATAGGTGTGTGTAGTTTGGCTTGTATACTGGTTTTTCAATTCCGTCGTTTGGAAAGAGAGTTTCTTGGACAAACCAAGCTCATAAGACGCGCATTGCACACCAGCCTCGGTCAGTCATCATCGACTAACAAGAAGCTCGATGCGATTATGCTACATGCGCACGAAAGGTCGGTTTTCCAAAAAAAATCCGCGGAACACAATCGGGTTTTACTGGCATCACTCAATCGGCAATTGCAAAGAATCGAAACCATGATCGACCCCCATTCGACAGCAGAAGCTGGCGTTAACAAGCAGCATGCAAGGGATGCCGAAAACGGAACCTCGTCATCAAGACTGAGTGCTTCAACAGCGCAACGTGCAATTCCACAAAAAAAGACCGTGCTTAGTTCAATCGGGGGTAATAACGGAAATAGCGTTGTTAAGCTTGAAGATATTTTTGCGGATCGTGGAAGATTGATTGCACCAAGTACGTTAACGCACGTCGACAAGTCCGCAGGTGAAACCATGAAAAATCCGATTGACACAATAAGGGAAGTACGGAGGGCATCAAATGGATGAACAAGCCGAGCCTGAATCCAACGAGGCTATGGAATTGGCTGCCAAAATGTCGTCGGATAGCAATGAGCCTGTACCGGGCGCAGACATGGAATCTGATGCGCAGGCAGATACTGATCCTGCGAAAGGAGAAAGCGTTGTTTCGTTCAGTAAAATTCACAAGCTCAAGGTAAATGTGCAAGCTGTTCTTGGTGCCGTCCCTTTGACGGTTTCGCAGTTGTCGAACTTGAACAAGGGTGACGTTATTGAACTTGGAACCAAAATAGGAGACCCGATTGCGGTTCTTGCTAATGGTGATTTGATTGCGCGTGCAGAAATTGTCGTAACGCAGGACGAACCGCCCGGTTTTGGCCTGACATTGACTGAGATTGTGGAAACAGCGGGAGGTTCTGACTGAACCCCTCTTAACCCGATGAATGATTGATAGCGCAAAAATGGATTCAGGTATTGAGCTAACCGGCATGGAAAAGGCTGCGGCCTTGCTCCTGATTATGGGACGCGACTCTGCGGTCAAACTATCGAGGTTTTTTACACCGGAAGAGATAAGCTTGCTTACGCAAACCGCCAGCCGTTTTCAGACGCTGGATGTCGAAACTGTTGAAAAGCTGGTTACAGAATTCAACAAGAACTACTTGTCACTCGGATTGTTTGCAGAGGCTGAGAAGCTGTCAGACATCTTTGAAGATTCTACTGAAACTGAAAGTCAGCAAGATGTCAGTGCGGTAAATGCCGGAACTGATGACACTTTGAACACCGATCTTATGCCAACAGTTGAGGAGATTTCAGCCTTCATTGAAAATGAACCAAGACACATCGGTGCATTTTTTCTTGGAACACTTGATGATGATATCAGTGCTGAAGTGTTGTTGGCTGTTGAAGCCAGTACACGTCAGGAGCTGTTTAACAAATTGCTGGAACGCAACCCGGTTGAACCCAAAATCAGCAAGTTGATGCGCAACGAGCTGATTCTTGCCATCAAAAAGAAAAATGAAAGTGATGGGAGTAAGGAAAGGATTGAGTCTGCAGCAGGGTTGATCAACTTCCTGCCTGAGGACGCGGGTGAGGAACTAATCAGTTTTGTTAATAGTCAAAACCCGGATGCAGCAACCATCTTGAAAAAATCGATATTCAAGTTTTCTTCCATTGTGGAACTGACAAAGGAAGCGCGGGCGATATTGTTCGATAGTGTGGATACCGATGAAATTGTTTCATCGCTCGCGGATGCGGATGAAGCATTAAAGGAATGCGTATTGGAAGTCCTCAGCCAGCGTAATCGGAGGGTTGTGGAAGCAGAGCTTTCCAGGGCGACGCCAGACGAGGAAGTAGTGCAGGCTGCCAAACGCAAAATTTCCGGATTGGTTCTCAAGCTCTCAAGGGAAGGCAAGATTGAGTTGCAAAGCTCAGATGATGAGTAATTGTCACCGGATGTTTGATAAACATGGCGCAAGACGAAGATCGAGACAGCAAAACCGAAGATCCTACCGAGAAGAAGATTTCGGACGCCCTTGAAAAGGGAAATGTCCCTTTCTCGCGAGAAGTAACCTATGTCGTTTCCATGCTCACGATCACAGTGGTTGCTGCATTTTATGGCGAAAGATTTACCTTCGAAATCACTCTGATTTTACGGTCTGTATTTGCCAATTCAACGGACTGGTCGCTTGCAACAGGTGAGAATGCGTTCAACATTTTCGTATTCTTGTTTGCAACTATCGGAGTTCTGATGCTTCCGATCTTTGCGCCGCTGATGCTTTTTGGTCTCATCTCTTCAATAACTCAAAATGTGCCTCGCATCGTTGCTACGAGAATTCAACCCAAAGCAGAAAGAGTCTCTTTATCCAAAGGGCTTGGCCGTCTGTTCGGTAGCCATGGGTTGCAGGAATTTTTGAAATCGATGTTCAAGTTTACTGCCGCAGCAATTATTGCTTCTGCGGTTTCATTCTATCATGCTGAATGGGTCATTTCGCATCTGCTGATGGATTCAATAAAAATTCCAGGAACCATACATTCGCTGTTTATCCAGGCAGCTTTCGGTCTTGTCCTGCTAATATCAATGGTGGGCATCGTGGATTTGATTTGGGTTCGCAAGGATTGGTATAACAAACTTCGCATGAGCCATCAGGAGATCAAGGACGAGCGGAAACAGTCCGAAGGTGATCCCATGGTCAAAATGAGAAGCCAGTCTTTGGCCAGAGACAGGGCACGTAACAAGATGATTGGTAATGTGCCCGAAGCAACACTCGTGATCGCAAACCCAACTCACTTTTCAATCGCGTTGCGATATCACGCAGAAACCGACCAAGCCCCTATGGTTCTAGCCAAAGGGCAGGATTTGATTGCTCTAAAGATACGGGAAATTGCAGAAGAAAGTGAAATACCCATCATCGAAGACAAGCCTTTGGCAAGGTCCATGTATAAATTATGTGTTGTGGATCAGGAGATTCCTGTTGAGTTTTATGTCCCGATTGCCCGAATAGTACGAATTTTGAATAACAAAGAAAATGCATAATACCGATGACTTTACACCATTCATTTGACCACCGAAACATTGTGCAATCACGCGAACGTATAATAGCTTCTGCCTGCGAATTACTGGCAGACGATTTGAGGTCGATTGAACCTCTGCACTATGTTCAGCTGTTCCAGAACAATGATGAGGAAGCAATGTTCAAACATATTGATGCGCTGGTTGAGAAACATTTTCCCGGCGGAAAGATCATGTTTTCATATACTGGTGAGTGCCGCGTTGACTGGCTACAAATTCCGGTTGCCGCGATCGATCTTGAACTGGTGGCAAACAATGTGTTTGCTTTCTTCAGGTTGTTTTTCGCCAATGGTGAAGCATTAGTCGAACTACATCATATTTCCTTCACCGATATGTGCAGCGATCCCGAGGAAAACAGTCGTTTGCTCCAAGAAGAACTGTTTCAAATTTCTGCCTGATCCTCACGTGTAAACACATGGCATTCCTTGGTCGTAAGTTTCGGGCAAGTCACGGCACCTAACCTCTCAACAGATAAATATCTGAGGGGAATCATGTCCGAAATTTACTTGCAGCAACTTGGTGGCAATCATGCAAAGTGGTTGGCAGTTCGTCAGTCGCTCATTGCAAGTAACATTGCAAATGCAAATGTTCCAGGATTTGAAGCCAAAGATGTACGTCCGCTCGAGGAAAGCCAGACAAAATTTTCCAGCATGGTACAGACACATGAAAACCATGTCGTCGCCAGGCTGGGAAATGTTGAAGGTGTTGGCATAACGGAAGATGCGACTTGGGAAACGTATTATTCCGGCGGCAATGTAAGTCTGCCCCAGGAAATGATGAAGTCAGCAGAAGTTGCTTCGGCCTTTCGATTGAACACATCGGTGATGCGTTCATTTCACGGCATGGTTCTCACGGTTTTTGGAAACTGACATGGCTGACGCTCTCACAATTTCGATGCAGGTTTCAAGTGCAGGCCTTGAGGCACAAACTCAAAGAATGCAAATCATTACCCAGAATGTCGCAAATGCCGGGGTAACCGGAAATGCGCCGGGTAGCGACCCTTACTCCCGGAAAACCATCTCATTTTCGGAAGTTCTGGACAGGCGCACAGGTGTCTCCTCCGTTGAGGTCAGTGACCTTGGAGTGGACCGGACTCCCTTCCCGGTAAAGCATGATCCGTATCATGTGGCTGCTGATGAGAATGGCATGGTGAAACTGTCCAACGTGAATACGCTCATGGAGATGGCCGATATGCGGGAGACCATAAGGTATTACGAAGCAAACTTGCAGACAGCCAAGCAGGCGAGGGAGCTGATTACAATGACACTTGATATGATGAGGTCATGACATGGTTGATGGGGTGCAAACTGTTTCAGTGAATGCTGTTCAGGGCTTTGGCACTGAACTATCGAATTTCCAGTCCGAAGTTAACGCTGTGACTGCGGGGCAGGTGTCCGGGCAGGGTTCATTCTCGGATGTTCTTTTGGATGGTGGAAAACAGCTTGTTGAAGCTGTTGGCAAAGCAGAACAGGCCGCCATTGCAGGCATGAAAGGCGAGGCCGGCGCCTACGAAGTTGCGTCAAACGTTATGGAAGCTGAACAGCATTTGCGCATGATGACTGCGATACGTGACCGTATGGTTCAGGCATTTCTCGAAGTTAGCCGTATGCAGATATAACAAACGAAGGATCTGATCTGATATGTCCATAAAAGCCCTAGCCATAGCTGCAACCGGTATGAACGCCCAGCAAACAAATCTCGAGGTTATCGCCAATAACATCGCAAACATAAACACTACCGGGTTTAAGCGTGCACGCGCTGAATTTACCGATCTTATGTATCAGAATATCCAGAGCCAGGGGATTACCAGGCAGGCGGGACTGGAAATTGTTCCGGAAGGTGGAAAGCTCGGCTTGGGTGTGAAGCTCGCTGCAATACGTGACGTCCACATTCAGGGGACATTAACGCAAACCGGGAATCCGTTGGATCTTGCCCTGAACGGTAACGGCTGGTTCCAATTGCAGGGGCCAAACGGCAATACGCTGTATACACGGGCTGGTGCCTTCAACCTCAATCAGGATGGGCAACTGGTCAATCTCAACGGTTACCTGGTTGAGCCGCAGATTACGGTGCCTCAAAATTCTCGCCAGATTTCGATTTCAGCCTCGGGCGAGGTGTCGGCACTGGTTGATGGTGAGGTTGTTCCGACCGTGATTGGACAGCTTACCTTGAGCAATTTTGCCAATGAGGCCGGACTAGAGCCATTGGGTGATAATCTGTTTGAAGAAACTGATGCATCCGGCAGCGCGGTTCAAGGTGTGGCAGGTGATCCCAATTTTGGAACCATAGAGCAGGGTTATCTTGAAGCGTCGAATGTCGATTCAATCAAAGAAATTACGCGCATGATCGAAGCCCAGCGAGCTTATGAAATGAATTCAAAGGTAATTCAGGCTGCAGACGAGATGTCTAGCATTGCTTCACAGGCGCTAAGATAGGGATAGTGACACCATGTGCAGATTGGGCTTCGTGCTTGTCTTGTCAGTTTTGTTTGTTTTTGTTGGCAAGATGTCCGGTCAGGCTACGGAGCGGGTTTTAATTCCGGTACCAAAAAATGTGATCTATGCGGGTCAGAGAATCAGTGTTGCATTGTTGAGAGACCGGTCTGTTCCTGCGGAATATCTCGGCCGTGTCAGCGTTTTCACCATGTCTTCGGAAGTCCTTGGCAAAATAGCGCGAACCACCCTGATGCCCAATCGTCCGATACCGACGAACTATGTCATTGAACCAAATGTGGTGCATGTGAACAGGAAAACAGTAATGCGTTTTGAGCAAGACGGTTTGACAATAGTTGCTGAAGTTGTGTCACTGAACAATGCGAAAGCCGGAGAAGCTGTAAGGGCGAGGAACATCAATTCCGGTATTGTTGTTTACGGAACAGCAAACGTTGATGGTACCATAACAGCACTTGGGGTTCGGTAATGCGCAAGTTGCTGTTGTTTCTGTTTTGCTGTGCAGCAACCGTCCTTGTTCTGATAACGCACAGCGCTGCCGGTGTGCGCATCAAGGATATTGTTGATATACAGGGGGCGAGGGAAAACCAATTGCTCGGATATGGCATTGTGGTCGGACTCAATGCAACCGGAGACAGCCTCAGAAACTCACCGTTTACCGAGGCGTCAATCAAATCCATGCTCGATCAGTTGGGCATAGGGCGCACGAGCGACGAATTCAGAACCAGAAATGTAGCCGCAGTCCTGGTAACCGCAAAACTTCCCTCTTTTGCAAACAAGGGAACCCGTATTGACGTCAATGTTTCATCATTGGGGGATGCCTCATCCCTTCGCGGTGGAACACTTGTTTTTACTGCCCTGTATGGCGGGGATGGTACAATCTATGCCTCAGCACAAGGCGCTGTGGTAGTTAGCGGATTTTCAGCCGAAGGAGATGCTGCGGAAGCAGACAACAATACACCTACCTCGGCGCGCATACCCAATGGTGGCATCGTGGAAACTGCTGCTCCCGGCAACATTAATGACGAAGATTTTCTGATATTGCAGCTTGCTAATCCTGACTTCAATACGGCGATTTCAATCGTCGACAGGATCAACCAGCACACAATGTCACAATACAAGCGCAAGCTTGCACGGGAGGTCGATAATCGCAGCATTGTGGTTGATATACCGCCAAATGTATCAACCACCAGATTTTACGCTTCCTTTTCAAAGCTGACAATCGAACCTGATACGCCGGCCAGGATAATTGTTGATGAACGGACAGGTACAGTCATCATCGGTTCTGAAGTCAAGATATCCAGAGTGGCCATTACACACGGTGGCTTAACGGTGAGTGTCAGCGAGTTCCCGACTGTTTCACAACCTTTGCCATTTTCGGATGGTGTAACCGCAGTTGTGCCCGATACGCAGATAATCGTTTCTGAAGAAGAAAGTTCGATTGGTATTGTCGAAGGGCCCGATCTCAATCAACTGATAAAAGGGCTGAACATGATGGGGGCCAAGCCTTCAAGCATAATTGCGATCCTGCAAGGCATTAAATCTGCTGGAGCGCTGCAGGCGGAACTGGTGGTGCAATAATGAAGGCCATTCAAATAATTGGTGCAATTCTGGTTCTTTCAACCTTGCTCTTGCCGGTCCGGTTGCATTCGCAAACCGTTGAACTTGACCCGGCAGAAACGAGTTTCCGCGAAGACTTCATGATCCTTGATACAGAACTTGATTCCATGAAAACGGGTTCGGTCAGAAAGCGTGAGGAAATCTTCAAATATTGTTTGAACATCTCGGATCGTGCAAAGGAAGCACGTTATCTGGTTATAAAAAACCGTCTGCAGATGATCGAAGGTGATGTTGATAGAAAGCTGGGCGAGATGGAGGCCCGGATAAAGGAATTGAAAACCTGGACCGAGCGCCGGGAGCAGTTTCTCAACAGGGCAAATGAAACGCTCGTAGGAATTTTTCGAACCATGCGAGCTGATGCAGCAGCTTTGCAAATGACCGAACTTGGACCTGCGACCGCGGCATCAATAATCTCCAAACTCGAACCAAAACTATCAAGCGCAATACTGGCCGAGATGGAGCCTAATTATGCGGCTAAAATAACGATGGTTCTTACCAGTGCGATGGCAACCAATGGCAAGTCGTGAACCATATCCGGGAAAACAGTTTTTTGCTCTGCTGGTCGCGGCCGTTCTAGCCGGTTGCAATACTTCGTTTCATGATCTCGGTACGCCGCCAGCGGTGACTGAAGTGGGATATGACGTTCCGGTGGATACAGTACTTATTCCGCCCGAACCTGAAATCTACAACGCCCGTGACAGGCTGGCAATGCAGGACACCAGCATCTGGAACCATCAGAACAATACTTATTTCCGCGATAATCGGGCTTATGAACAGGGGGATATCCTGACTGTTGAGATCTTTATCAATGACAGTGCGAAACTGGATAATAACTCTGAGCGGCAGACAGAGCTTGAGGGCAATGTTGGCGCGGGAACAGACTTGACGCTTGGA
>JBCCYR010000053.1:0-10925 GCA_039189355.1 Pseudomonadota bacterium | reverse complement strand
TAAATACTGAGCTTATCACTCCCCGAAGTCTTCTGGCTGTATCTCTTCGTCCACTTGCTTCTACCTTTCGCAAAATATCTAGTATTTCGTGAGGTGTGATTTGTTTGATGGGACGATTTTCTAACGGTTTTGCAAGATCTTTCAAAAGCCATCGATTTTTCTTGATTGTTGCTGGTGCTGAGCCTGTAAGCTCCAAGCGTTGCAAATGTTCATCAGCAATAGTTCCGAACGTTTGTCGTGCTTCATTTTCAGCGTCTAATCTATCGGCTTTGCGTTGAGCGGCGGGGTCAACCCCATCCAGAAGACTTTTCTGCGCCATACCCCGCTTCGTTCTTGCCTCTGCTAACGTGACGAGTGGGTATTTTCCAAAGGAAAGCACGTTTTCTTTACCCATAAAGCGGTATCTAAATTGCCAGAGTTTTGATCCACTCGGTTGGATCAACAAATATAGATTGTCCCCATCAGACATTCTGTAGGATTTTTCGCGCGATTTGGCTTTGCGTATTGCGAACTCGGATAGCTTCATTACCAATCCGTTTGCGGGTAAATTGAATTTTCAAAATGCGGCAAAACCCACTAAATTACCCGCAATTTGATGAAAAACAGTGTTTTCTATGTTTTGCTATGAGCGGTTAACATAGCTTAAAAACGCTTGAAAATCAACGTTTTTGAGGCGGTGTGTGTATCTGTGAGGAATTTCTACTGGTGCCCGGGGGCGGAATCGAACCACCGACACGCGGATTTTCAATCCGCTGCTCTACCCCTGAGCTACCCGGGCATCGGGTTCAGGCATTTCGGCATATTGCTCCTTGCCTTGGGCTTGCGGTTTATAGGCTCATCATGCCAGCGTGTCCAGTGGATTCCGGCAAGGAAATCAAGTTTCCTCAAACCCTTCCGACTGATCGGTTGCCGCTATCGCATAAGAACCGGAAAACCACTTGTGCAAGTCAAGGTCCTGACACCTTTTGGAGCAAAACGGGTAGTAAGACCTTGTAGAATTCTGGCCGCATGAAGGGCATGAAACAGGTTTTCTCAAAGGCTCAATCACTGGCCCGGAGGAACCACTCATGACATGCCGACCCAGTTATGGTGAACAGCAAATCCGTCACCGGAAAGAAGTGACATTGTTTCATACAAGGGCAGACCGACCACATTGCTGTACGACCCGATAAGTTTCACCACAAAACTCCCGGCTATGCCCTGGATTGCATATCCGCCAGCCTTTCCGCGCCACTCGCCGGAGGCGAGATAGGCTTCCAGTTCATCGCGGGAAAGGCGCTTGAAACGAACCCTTGATTCAACAAGCCTGTGACGAAGCGTGCCTTTTGGTGTTGCTAGCGTAAGGCCCGTGTAAACGCGGTGATTGCGTCCGGACAAAAGCCGCAGGCACATTTCGGCGTCATCAAGCAATTCTGCTTTCGGTAGTATACGCCTGCCAATGCCCACTACAGTATCAGCCGCAAGCACGTATGAGCCTTGCATTTCTTCGGAACGTTTTACATTTTCCAGCGCAATGGCTGCCTTTTCTTTTGCCAGACGTTTTGCCAGCGATCTTGGCACTTCGCCACGATTGGGCGTTTCATCCGCATCCACGGGTGACAGGAAGTCGGGATCCACGCCAATCTGCTGAAGCAGTTGCAATCGTCGTGGGGAACCTGACGCAAGTACCAGTTTATGCGTGGCAGACATGGCTGCTGGGTTTCCTATTTGAAGCGATAGGTGATACGGCCCTTTGTCAGATCATAGGGCGTCATTTCGACCAGAACCTTGTCGCCTGCGAGAACCCGGATACGGTTTTTCCGCATGCGGCCTGCAGTGTGGGCAATGATTTCATGGTCGTTTTCAAGTTTCACCCTGAACGTTGCGTTGGGTAGCAATTCCGTTACAACGCCCGGGAATTCAAGTACTTCTTCTTTTGCCATTATACCTCTGGGATTGGCCTGCCAATTTGAATTTGCGCGAACCTATAGCAGTCTTTGCGTAAAGTGAATACGTCTGCAGTTGTATTTATTTTTGAACAGAGAAGCGTTCACGAATGCGTTTTTCCAGGTCTTCACGTGTTTTGCGGTACGTTGCCAGAACTTCTTCCCGGCGACCGATTGCAACGGATGGATTTTCGACAGGCCAGAACTCTATCTCGACAGCTTCATTACTGAAGAAATCGCGGGTGTAGTCGTCGGCCTGATCCGTCAGGGTAATCACCAGATCCACAAAATGATCATTCAGTTCATTCAACGTTTCGGGTTCATGTGCCGAAACATCTATACCACGTTCTTTCATGACAGCCTGCATAAAGCCGTCCTCGTCCCCCTTGTATATGCCCGCAGACTGGGCATAAACCGAGGAGCCAAAGATATCCCGTGTAAGAAATTCCGCCATGGGAGAGCGAATCTGGTTCATGTTGCACACAAACAATACGGATTTGGGGATAACCGGACCGCTCAAAACCTTACCCTCTCCAATGCAAAACGCAGATGAGCGTGAAAAGACGCCGTGCGGTATCAAAATCTATCTCGATTTTTCCACCTAAACGGTCGTTGAGCGTCTGTGAACCTTCGTTGTGTAATCCGCGACGCCCCATGTCGATGGCCTCAATCTGCGCCGGAGACGCAGTCCGGATTGCATCATAATAACTTTCACAAATCAGGAAATAGTCCTTGATTACCTTCTTGAACGGTGAAAGCGACAGGACATGAACAATGACTTTTTCATCGTCCTCGCGTGAAATGTCAAAAACCAGCTTCGAATCCACCACGGACAAAACCAGTTTGTATGGTCCGCCCTGGTCATCCCCGACAGGCTGGAAAGTGTTTTCCTCGATAAGGTCAAAAATCGCGACAGCCCGTTCGTGCTCGACATCGGGCGTTGCTTTTCCGATGGAAGCATCATCCAGCTGGACGTCGATCAGTCGATTGCGATTGTCTGCCCCATCCGGCACTTCTGGCACTCCAACCCTAGTTTTTGGCGTTGCCTCTCACGGCAACCGATTTGCGATGCGCTTCCAGCCCTTCAACGGTTGCAAGTGTCTCGGCTGCCCCGCCGATTGCATCCAGTTGATCAGGCCCACATCGCAGAATGGAGGTTCTCTTCATATAGTCAAGTACTGAAAGCCCGGAAGAAAAACGTGCTGATCTGGAAGTGGGCAAAACATGATTTGAACCGCCAACATAATCCCCGATTGCCTCTGGTGTATACCGTCCAAGAAAGACTGCGCCTGCGTTGCGGATATCGTTGAAAATCAACTCCGGATCGGAGGTCATGATTTCAAGGTGCTCTGCAGCGATCCTGTTAGCCAGCGGTGCTGCATCACTGATTTGGCCGACAACAATGATTGCACCAAACGTTTCCCAGCTTTTTGATGCAATCTCCGCTCTGGGAAGGGTCTTCAGTTGGCTTTGAACGGCAAGCTCCACCTGCTTTGCCAGTTCCGCACTGTCCGTGATGAGAATGGATTGCGCGGCCGTATCGTGTTCTGCCTGCGCGAGAAGGTCTGCAGCCACCCAGTCCGGATCGTTTTCACCATCAGCAATCACCAGAACTTCCGAGGGCCCGGCGATCATGTCAATGCCGACCGTGCCAAATACCTGGCGTTTGGCTTCCGCCACATATGCATTGCCAGGGCCAACGATTTTGACAACCGGCTGGATGGTTGGGGTGCCGAATGCAAGTGCAGCGACGGCCTGTGCCCCGCCAACACGGTATATCTCGTCAACACCGGCGATCTGAGCGGCGGCAAGCACAAGAGGTTCAATAAAACCGTTTGGCGCCGGAACAACCATTACAATGCGATCAACGCCGACCACTTTTGCCGGTACGGCGTTCATCAGAACGGAACTCGGATAGCTCGCGGTCCCTCCGGGAACATACAAACCAACGGCTTCCACCGCAGTCCATCTGGAACCAAGTTCTACTCCTATGGGATCAGTATAACGGTCATCACCGGGTAACTGGCGTTTATGATGTGAATAAATGCGGTCATGTGCCAGCTGGAGTGCGTCAAGTGTTTCTCCGTCAACCGCAGCAACAGCCTGATCTATTTCACTCTGCGTAACCGCGAGACCGGCCGCATCCAAATCCAGATTGTCAAACCTGGCCGTGTATTCCAGCAGAGCTGCATCACCGCGCTCCCGGACATCAGAAATGATTTTGCGGACAACATCCGATACGTCGCTTGATGCTTCCCGTTTCTGGGCCAGGAGCGCTTCAAAACGGATATTAAAATCGGAGTCCGAATAATGCAGTTTAAGGGTCAATGTGAAACCTATTCATGCGCTGGTCGGGACTGCGTTTCCCATGCTGCAGGCATGTCGGACAATTGCGCTTCGATACATTCAACATCCATCCGTATCGCGCCATCACCGGCAAAAACCAGTTCGATTGTGCCTGCGGGTTCCTCCGCCGGTTCAAAGAGAATGGCCAGCAGTGAAATCACCATCTCCCTGTTTTTGCGATCAATGCCCTGAACCCTGACGTTCCTCACGCGTTCGAAATGCAGAACAGACTTGTGGCGTTCCTTGCTGTTTTCCTTTTCCCAGGCAAACCGGTTGAATGCCAAAACGAAACGCTGTTCACCGGCAAGGTAGTCCATCTCGCCGATTTTCAGAACCGCATCCTGACAACAGCTTGAAATGACTTTCAAGTCTTCGCTGTCCAGCGCCATAAGCTTGAGTTGTGACATGAATGAGTCCCGCGAACATCGATAACGCCAAAGACCTAAGCCGGAAGCAACAGAAGTTCAAGCCAATCTGTTAAACAGGTGTAATAATTTAACCGGAAATCCGTTCTATGACGGCGCCACAAGCAGACAGTTTCTCTTCCAGACGCTCAAACCCACGGTCGAGGTGATAAACCCGGTTTACGGTCGTGCGGCCTTCCGCAGCCAGCCCGGCAATTACAAGGGAAACCGAAGCACGCAAATCTGTGGCCATGACCTGGGCACCGGTAAGATTATCCACGCCCGTCACTTCCGCATTCTGGCCGTCCAGTCTGATTTTTGCGCCAAGACGCGCAAGTTCCTGAACATGCATGAAGCGGTTTTCAAAAATCGTCTCCGTAATATTTGAAACGCCTTCTGCCTTGGTCATCAAGGCCATGAATTGTGCTTGCAAGTCGGTCGGAAACCCCGGAAAGGGATCTGTTGCCACATTTACTGGTTTCAGACCGGTGCCGTTGCGGGCCACCCGAATGCCTTCATTTGTTGGTTCAATCGTAACGCCTGCCTCAACAAGTGCATCAAGCGCCGACTGTAGCAAATCAGGTCTTGCACCTTTCAGCAGCACGTCACCACCCGTGATTGCCACTGCCATTGCATATGTTCCCGTTTCAATGCGGTCCGGCAGAACCTGATGACGATAGCCATGCAGTTTTTTAACGCCCTCAATTGTGATGGTGGATGTGCCGGCTCCGGAAATCTTTGCGCCCATGCCAATCAGGCATGCAGCCAGATCAGCGACTTCAGGTTCGCGGGCAGCGTTGCGAAGGATGGTGGTTCCCTCTGCAAGTGTTGCCGCCATCATGGCAACGTGCGTTGCCCCAACGGTTACTTTGGGAAATGTGTAGGTCGCACCTTTGAGCCCGTCGGGCGCTTCAGCCATAACATAACCGGCTTCAACCCTGATTTGGGCGCCCATCGCCTCAAGGCTCTCAATGAACAAGTCAACCGGGCGTGTTCCGATGGCGCAACCACCGGGCAGGGAAACGCAGGCTGTTTTCATCCGGGCAAGAAGCGGGCCGATTACCCAGAAGCTTGCGCGCATTTTGGATACAAGCTCGTATGGAGCGGTTGTATCGACAATTTCATCGGCAAAGAAATGGATCGTTCTGCCGTCGCAGCCATTGCCTTCCCGCTTTTTTCCCTCAACGCGGTAATCAACACCATGGTTACTCAATATGCGGATCAGGGATTCCACGTCAGCCAGACCGGGTACATTCTCAAGTATCAGCGGTTCCGATGACAGAAGGGACGCAATCATCAAGGGCAAGGTTGCGTTTTTGGCACCCGAAATCGGAATGGTTCCATTAAGGCGGTTGCCGCCGGTTACTACAATGCTGTCCATAAAAACTCACTCACAATGTTATTCCGAGCGGCGCGCTGACCACCAAAAACCTTACCCTAAGAGAGGTAGTTTCATATCTGATTAGCCCTGACCGCACAAGCAGAAGGACCTTGTTCGGTTAATGGGATTAATTCGTGACCGTAAAGCGATTAATCCGGTTTTTTGACTGAAACATCGCGGTTGCGAAGCTTCACGGAGAAAGTTTCGCCTGCGTCACGGGTTTCATTCAGCTTGCGTGTCTGCTGCTTGCGCTTTTTCAGGTTGTCGCGCAGGGCCGACTTCAGCTTGCCGTCTTTGGATTGTTTGCTTCCTGCCTTGTTCATATCCGTTTTGTCATACCTTTGAGACGAACCTTCAGGGCATGATTTAACCGTGCAGATTTTGCCTTGCAAGCGTTGATACGCTATGGCAGAACGCTCGCACTGTTCAGATGGTTGAATCTGAACCCCGGACATCATGCTGCAGTAGCTCAGTGGTAGAGCACCTCATTGGTAATGAGGAGGTCGAGAGTTCAATTCTCTCTTGCAGCACCATTTTGCAATTCAAGCATATTTTTACCTCCTAACATATTGATTGGTAATGATAATTTGGAGTTCAAAAAGCCTCTTTCATGAGTTTGAGGACTTGAAGCGAGTGTTCGATAATTTATTTGAAGTGCCGGTTTTAGCCGGTTTTCTGCTTATTTTTTCAATAGCCCTTGGCGATTTTGCTCGCATGGACTTTAATATCCCAGACAAGATTGAGGGAGCAATTCCCGATGGGAGTGGAGCAGACTTAATCCGGAGTTGTTGAAGGCCAGCTAACGGATTGCAATCCATGACAAGACAAACCCTGCCAGTAAAACAGTTTGCAATGCGATAAGCAGTGCGGCCTTGGAGGGCATGTCGAGCAACCCTTTCAAATCGGTTTTCAGTCCGACCCCAACAATGGCGACCAAAAGCAGCCAGCTCGAAATTTGCCAAAATGCCTGCTGAAGCAAGGCGGGAAGAACATTGAGAGCAGAGAGGGTCATCATGATCGCGAACATAACAACGAACCAGGGTAACAGTGCCGGCTTTTTGCCGGTGCTTTCCTTGTTGCTGGCTCCCAGAACCACCAGCGAAAGCGACAGCAATATTACAAAGGGCGCAAGCATCGATACCCGAAGAAGTTTTACCGTTGTTGAGCCTTCACCGACTTCATCTGAAACACTGAAGCCGGCACCCACTACCTGGGCCACATCGTGAATTGTCCCGCCAAGAAACAGGGCCAGATCCTTGTCATCAAGACCCAATGCCTGTCCTATAATCGGGTAGACAATCATGGCTACGGTACTGAGAAGTGTGACCGAAAAAACTGTAAACGACAGGTTGCGGTCAGATTGCTCATTCTGCGGAAGAATTGAGGCAATTGCAATCGCTGCAGAGGCCCCGCAGATGGACACGGCTCCGCCTGTAAGGATTGCCAGGCGCCATCCGCGCCCAAGCAGCCATGACAAGCAAAACGAAATGAGCATTATGCTGATTATGGATGCTATCACCAACCAGACAGCTCCCAGACCAATGACCATGATGGCATCCACACTGACCCTTGCTCCCAATAGTCCGACACCAAGACGAAGCAAAGTGGTGGAAGAAAACGCGATTCCGGCTGAAACCTGATCAGCACCGGCTGTGGCTCCTTGAAGTGCAAGACCCAAAAGCAGGGCAAGAAGCATCGCGGGAGCGCCATAATGGATTGACAAAAACTGCGCGGCGATTGCAGCCAACCCGCAGATGAGCATGCCAGGCCAGAGCATCAAAGTTTTTGTCTTGAGCGATGTGTAACTTGGAAAACTGTTGATCAATTTACGTTGCTCTCAGTGATGTTTGAGTGATTTAAAGAACTCTTATCAAACATTCAAAATACGCACTAAATCCAGATAGCGACAATCCGTTGTACCAAAATTATCAAGCCTGATTGGAGGTCGTTTGGTCAGAGCCCGTTCGGTTAATATCTCAAAGATTTATCTGGAAATCACTTCGCCAAGGGCTGTCATGTTTTCCATTTGATTTAATCCAGGTCCGCAAATACTCTCAAGTTACAAGTAGCTTGGGAATTGGTGGTTGTGAAATGAGCGGGAAGCCGGTTGTTGCGGTTCTTGGAACCGGATTGATGGGGGCGCCGATGGCGCGGAACCTGCTGGCGGCAGGATATGCCATGCACGCCTGGAACCGGACACGTGAAAAAGCGGAAGTGTTGGTTCCCCATGGTGCAAGTGTTCATGATGAACCTGCAGACGCCGCGCAGCAGGCAGACTATGTCATAACCATGGTGACAGATGGTAATGCAGTGGCGCAACTCCTGTTTTATCAGGGTGTTGCCGCGGCCATGAAACCCGGCTCCTGCGTTGTTGACATGAGTTCCATCAAGCCGGCGCAGGCAAAAGAGCATGCCGCGCGGCTCGCTGAAATGGGCATTAATCACCTGGATGCACCGGTATCGGGCGGAACGCGCGGAGCGGAAGCTGCAACCCTTGCAATAATGGCAGGCGGTGAAACAGAAGTGTTTGAAACAGCGATGCCGATGCTTTCTGTCATGGGACGCCCCGTGCGGGTCGGACCGTCCGGAGCAGGGCAATTGTCAAAGCTTGCCAATCAGGCAATCGTCGGGATCACCATTGGCGCGGTTGCGGAAGCGATGTTGCTTGCAGAGCAGGGTGGGGCTGATCCGGCAGCAATCCGCGAGGCGCTCAAGGGCGGGTTCGCCGACTCTGTCATTCTTCAACAACATGGTGAGCGCATGACGACAGGCGATTTCGTCCCCGGCGGCTTGTCCGCAATACAGTTGAAAGACATGAATAATGCACTGGAAGAAGCGGCCAGCCTCGGGCTTTCGCTTCCCCTCGCTGAACAGACAAGAGAACGGTTCAAACGGTTCTGTGAGGAACTTGATGGTGACACAAAAGATCATTCTGGCCTCTATCTGGAACTGCGTGACCGCAACGGAATTTGAACATGAAGATACTCGTGCTTGGCGCGGCCGGAATGATTGGCCGCAAGGTGGTTTCACGGCTTCTTGCAGACGGTATTGCCGGGCAGTTTCCCGATACGCTCGTCCTGCATGATATCGTTGCCCCGCAAACCCCGGATGCAAATTGTGAAGTCATCTGCCTTTCCGGCGATGTTGCCGATGCCGCAGAAACAACAAAACTTGCTGCACTTCGTCCCGATGTGATCTTTCATTTGGCAGCCATTGTTTCCGGTGAAGCAGAACGCGATTTTGAAAAGGGGTGGGAAATCAATGCGCGTGGTGGCTGGTATTTGCTGGACGCCTTGCGCAAAGAACATGAGACAAGTGGTGGGAGTTACCAGCCCAGGTTTGTATTTTCCTCTTCCATCGCGGTTTTTGGCGGACCATATCCAGACAGGGTGCCGGATGATTTTCTCTGTGCGCCGCAAACCTCTTATGGTGCACAGAAGGCGATGGTTGAATTGCTGGTAAGTGAATATAGCCGCAAGGGCGTAATTGATGGTGTCTCGTTGCGCTTGCCGACCATCACTGTGCGCCCCGGCAAACCCAATCAGGCTGCTTCATCCTTTTATTCCGGCATTATCCGGGAACCCCTGAATGGAGAAGAGGCGATCCTTCCGGTGCCGGATACAGTGCGGCACTGGTTTGCGTCACCGCGTTCTGCCGCCGGTTTTCTGTTGCATGCTGCAGCAATTGATACTGCATCATTGAATGGCAGACGCAGTCTGAACATGCCTGGTGTTTCCTGTACGGTTGGACAGCAGATTGAGGCCCTGCAAAGTATTGCAGGCGAGGCGGTAACGAAGCACATCGTTTACAGGCCTGATGAAGCCATCATGAATATTGTCAGTGGTTGGCCGAAGGCATTTGACCCGGCGACTGCCATAAAGCTTGGTTTTGTTGCAGAGAAGAACTTTGAGGAAATCATCCGTGTTTATCTGGAAGACGATTTTCAGAAATAGTGACATGCCTGTGTGTTTTCCGTTGGATAAGCCGGTATTGTGAACCACGGTCTGAAACCGATACATGATAGAGGAAAATACAATGCCTGACTTGACCTTTCGCGAACTGCACCAACCCGGCAAGCCGTTTATTCTTGCAAACGCATGGGATGTCGGGTCAGCCCGGTTGATGGCAGCGCTTGGTGCAAAAGCCATTGCTTCGACTTCAGCCGGTCATGCCTTTACGCTTGGCAGGCCTGACATGGGGCATGTCACCCGTGACGAGGCGATCTCCCATGCAAAGGAGTTGGTGGAGGCGACACCGCTGCCGGTGAGTGGAGACCTGGAAAATGGATACGGGCATGCTCCTGACGATGTGGTTAGAACGATAAATGATGCTGCAGCCGCAGGGCTTGCCGGGTGCTGCATTGAGGACACGAGACTTCCCGACGAAGAGCCGTATGCATTTGCGAATGCCGTGGAACGCGTTGAGGCAGGGGTTGAAGCGGCAAGATCACTGGGTGATGATTTCGTCCTGACGATCCGTGCTGACGGATGGATGAACCGGCAATACGATTTTGCAGAAGCCATGCGCCGGGCAAAGGCGTTTGAAGCGGCCGGTGCGGATGTCATATACGTCCCGCTTCTCAAGGATATTTCGATGGTTGAAGAGGTCTGCCGGGAAATCAGGGTTCCGGTGAACGTGCTCTGTGCAGGCAGGTTAACTGCGAACACCATGCAGGATTTTGCCAATGCAGGCGTGGCGCGCATCAGTCTTGGCTCAATGCTTTCCCGGGTCACGCACAAGGCAATCATGGATGCTTCGCGCGGCATGTTTGGTGACGGAAGTTTTGCACTTCTTCAGTCTGCCGCGAGTGGGGATGAAGTCGACAAGCTTCTGGAACAAGGTGGCAAGGGCTGATTTACAGTTTTAAGG
>JBCCYR010000052.1:0-10971 GCA_039189355.1 Pseudomonadota bacterium | reverse complement strand
GAGTAGATCTAGAGTCGCGCCAGCGCCACGTCATCGCCCTCAAGCGCCTCCTTTGAGAGCGTTTCAAACTCAGCTTGCAGCTTGGGGACAATCTTCGAAACATCGTTGGTAACGAGGTAGCGGATCATCGTCTCATCGGTGATAAAGCCCTGGGCGATCATGTGGTCCAAGAGCTCGGTTAGCGGTCCCCAAAACCCGCCAATGTCGGCGAGAAGAACCGGCTTCTTGTGGCGGCCAAGCTGCGCCCAGGTGATCATCTCGACAACCTCTTCAAGCGTGCCAATTCCGCCTGGAAGTGTGAGAAACGCATCTGAATGTTCAAACATGAGCCGTTTACGCTCATGCATGTTCTCTGTGACGATCATGTCGAAATTCTCGATATGCGTGAAATTTCTGCGTTCATGAGACAACAGGAAGTTCGGAATGATGCCTTTTACCTTACCACCATGCTCAAGCACGGATTGTGAAACTGCTCCCATGACGCCTTGGTCCCCGCCGCCATAAACAAGGCTGACACCCGACATTGCCATCAATTTGCCTGTTTCGCGTGCTGCTTCGGTAAAAACCGGACTGTTACCGGTCTGGGATCCGCAATAGACACAAATTGATTTGATTTCAGTCATGTGCGTGAACCTGTTAACCTGTTATAAAAAGTGCTAGTGATTTGCCTGTTTTGAAATAATAGGCTTTGAGGGCATTGACCAGACCGATTCTGGTCCGCTCATAGGGGTAAATCGATGATCAAGGGATTTCTTCCAATTTTGTACACTGGTGCGGGTGTATCCGTTGCTGCCGTTGTCGGTTATGCCGTGATTGAACCGGAAGTGTTCTTCGGACCGCAAAAAGAGGCTGTTGTCCAGACTGTACCGGAAGAGACACCTGTTGCAAAACTGCTTCCCGATACGCCAGAGCAGCCTGCAGAGGTTGAGCAACAACCCGAAATTGAAACAGAGCCCGTTTTGCCTGTCTTTTCCCTGTTGCGTGTGGAGAAAGACGGAAGCACGGTTATAGCGGGAACCGGTGCTGCAAATAGTGAAGTAACACTTTTTAACGGTCAAACGGAACTCGGCAAAACAACGTCCGGTGCTGAGGGCGATTTTGTGTTTGTACTGGATAACCCTCTTCCACCGGGTTCCCACGAACTCACATTGCGTACGCAGCCAGAAGAGGGCGATCCTGTCTTTTCCGCAGAAGCCGGGTTGATCAACATTCCCGAACCGGAAACAAACGAAGAGGCAACCGTGTTGGTTGCGGAAACCGGTGAAGCAACCCGCATATTGCAAAAACCGGAAGCGCCGGAGCCGGAGGCTCAAGAACCTGAAGTTGCTGCGGTCCAGCCTGAACCGGAAGAAACCCAACCCGAACCTGCTAAAGCTGAACCGTCCGTGGAGCCGGAAACCGTTGAGGCAGAGGCTAGTGAAGAGGTTGAAGTCGCAAAAGTCGAACAGCCGGAAATTGTACAGGCCGAACCGCAGTCGGAGATTGTGCAGCCCGAACCGAAGCAGGAAATTGTACAGCCCGAAACCTCCAAACAGGTTCTGATAGAGGCTGCTGACATTGAAGCTGGAAAGATTTTCATTGCCGGTACCGGGGATTCAGGGGCTTCGGTCAACCTGTATCTTGACGACCGGTTTATCGGGGTAGCGGAGACTGGCTCAAATGGCGCATTTCTGTATGAGGGCCAGCATCAAATCGAAGCCGGACGGTATGATATACGCGCAGACATGATAAACCGTTCTAGCGGCGAAGTCCTTGCACGGGCAGAAGTTCTTCTGGTTCATGAGCCAGAGCCTCCGGTCAAGGTTGCTGAAGTTGAGCCACAGCCAGAACCACAAGCCGTTCAGGTAGAAGAACCTGTAGAAGCGGTTGTTGAAGAACAGGTGGCAGAAGTTGAGGAGCCTGATCCACAAGAAGTTTCTGAACCGCAAGTTGCTGAGACAGTGGCAGCATCTGAAGAAAGCGAAAAGCAGGAAATCCGGACCGGTACAGCAGTTATTATCCGGCGCGGTGATAACTTGTGGCGCATTGCCCGGCGCAACTACGGTGATGGCATTCGCTATACAACGATCTTTGAGGCAAACCGTGACCAGATCCGCAATCCGGACCTGATTTATCCTGGGCAGGTTTTCAAGGTGCCGGAAGATGATGCCTCCGGCAATACCGTATCAGACGGTTAGGTTGCCTATTCCAATGAATGTTTGACTTTATCGGTAAATGCCGATAAAGCGCAAACATGGCTTTCGAACACGGGTTTTTGAAACCTGAAACATCCCACATCAGAACTGCAGAAATGCTGAAGGCTATCGGCCATCCTGTCCGTTTGAAGATCGTGCGTGAACTGGCGGAACGCAATGCATCTTGTTGTGGTGAAATGTGTGACTGTTTCACGCTTTCACAATCTACGATTTCACAACATCTGTCCGTTCTCAAAGATGCCGGTATTGTATCCGTGAAACGTCAGGGAACCAAATCCAGCTTTTCGATAAGGCAGGATGCGTTGCAGGCGCTTCAGTCAGAACTGAATGCGCTGATTGAAATGGCACGGTGCTGCTGTGATGACTGACGTGAAAATAACTAATGCTGTGGATGCAGATGAAGCCAGCCTCCTGAAAACCCTGCAAAACCTGTGGCCCTATATGTGGCCAAAGGACAGGCCTGATCTGAAAATGCGCGTGGTTTACGCAACGTTTTTCATGGTGGCGGCAAAAGTGGTTACGGTCCTGATCCCGTATTTGTACAAACTTGCCACCGATGCGCTGACAGGTGACCTTTCTACAAACACAAGTCTGGAAGACTGGCTGCCGTTTATTCTGCTGACACCTGTCATGCTGGTCATTGCCTATAATGTTGGTCGCATTGTCATGGTGGGTTTAAATCAACTGAGGGATGCCCTCTTTGCAAGCGTCGGCCAATATGCGGTTCGCCAACTGGCGAGCATTGTGTTCGAACACTTGCACAATCTGAGCTTGAGATATCACTTGCAGCGCCGCACTGGTGGGCTGTCGCGGGTGATTGAGCGTGGAACCAAGGGCATCGAGTCAATCGTAAGGTTTTCGATTCTGAATGGGATTCCCACCATACTCGAATTCGCCCTAATGGCAGCAGTGATCTGGTACTGGTTTGATTTCCGCTATGTTTTGATCATTGTTGCGATGATCTGGGCCTATGTGTGGTTTACCGTAAAAGCTTCGGACTGGCGCATTGGTATTCGTCGCGACATGAACAAGAATGATACAGATGCGAACTCCAAGGCGATTGACTCGCTATTGAATTTCGAAACCGTAAAGTATTTTGGTAATGAGCAACTGGAGGCAAGAAGATTTGGCACTTCCATGGAACGCTACGAGCGGGCTGCGACCAAAGTCTGGACATCACTTGCCTGGTTGAACTTTGGTCAGGCGATAATAATGGCATTTGGCATGACGGCCTGCATGGCGCTTTCTGCATATGCCGTGAAAAGCGGAGAACAGACGCTAGGCGATTTTGTCATGATCAATGTACTTCTGATGCAATTGTTCATTCCGCTTAACTTCATCGGTTTCATTTATCGTGAAATTCGCCAGGGGTTTGCAGACCTTGAAGACATGTTTTCCTTGCTTTCGGTTGATCAGGAAATTCAGGACAAGCCGGGGGCAAAACCGCTGGAAGTAAGAGAAGGGGTTATCGGTTTCGAGAGCGTGCGGTTCCATTACGATGAAGACCGCAAGATTTTGCGGGATATTTCATTCGAAGTGCCAGCTGGAAAAACGGTTGCGATTGTAGGCCCGTCCGGTGCAGGAAAATCAACGATTTCCCGGCTGCTGTTCCGGTTTTATGATGTAACTGACGGTGCCATTACGATTGACAATCAAGACTTGAGGGATGTGAAACAGACCACCCTTCGAACGAAAATCGGAATGGTGCCGCAGGATACGATCCTGTTTAACGAGTCAATTGCCTACAACATTCGCTATGGTAGGCCTGACGCGACCGATGAGGAAGTCGAGGCCGCAGCTGAAATGGCACAGATCGGTGATTTCATTCGCGGGTTGCCGCAATGTTTCAAGACGGAGGTGGGCGAGCGGGGTCTGAAACTCTCCGGTGGTGAGAAACAGCGTGTTGCTATTGCAAGAACCCTTCTGAAGGCACCCCCAATCCTGATACTGGATGAAGCAACCTCTGCACTCGATACACAAACCGAGCGTGAAATCCAGGCTGCACTGGATGAGGTTTCCAAAAACCGGACAACGGTGGTTATTGCCCACCGTCTGTCCACTGTTGTTTCTGCAGACCAGATACTGGTTCTCAAAGCAGGTGAGATTGTTGAAAGAGGCACACACAAGGGCCTGCTGCGCAAAAAAGGTCTTTATGCTGAAATGTGGAACCGCCAACGTGAAGCAACTGAAGCAGAAGATCGTTTGCGTGCAGCTCATGAAAATGATGAATTCGGTATCGTTCGACGCAAGCAACCTGTTGTTGATTGAGTTTCGAAAGTAGAATTGATAATCAGTCCAAATCAAAATCAGGCGGCATAGATGAGCATTACCGATTCAATCAAGAACTCAGTTCCTCCCATTCACAGGGAGGGATATCCTTTCATAGCGGCTTTTGCTGTTCTGACTGTTATTCTTGGCTGGATTTGGAGTCCGCTATTTTATATCGGCATTGCATTGACGGTGTGGTGCGCACTTTTCTTCAGGGATCCGAAGCGCGTAACCCCTGTAAGCGATGAACTTGTGATCAGCCCGGCTGATGGTAAAATTTCACTTGTCGGAAACATGGTTCCACCTGCCGAGTTGGGTCTCGGCGATAAACCGATGTTGCGCATTTCGGTTTTCATGAACGTGTTCAACTGCCACGTGAACCGTTCGCCGATGCGCGGGAAAATTACACAGGTTGTTTACAAAAAAGGCAGTTTCCTGAATGCGGAGCTCGACAAGGCGTCTGAAGATAATGAGCGCAACTCAATCGTACTCGAAACCGAGCGCGGCGAGATTGCAGTTGTCCAGATTGCAGGCCTTGTCGCACGGCGCATTGTTTGCTGGGCAAATCAGGGTGATGAAATCATTTCCGGCGAGCGTTTCGGTCTTATCCGGTTCGGTTCGCGGCTGGATGTCTACCTGCCTACCAAGGCATCACCAATGGTTGCGGTTGGACAAACGGCGGTTGCTGGTGAGACCGTCATCGCATCCTTTGGAAAGAACAAGGTTGTGCCCTTGATCAGGAATAGCTGATGGCCAACCCTTTCCCGCCATTTGATCCTGAAGGTGAAGAGAAGAACGTCAGCACTCCGGAAGACATGTCGATCCGGTTGCGGGATATCCCCTTACGGACAATCTTTCCCAACCTGCTTACATTGCTGGCAATCTGTTCCGGTCTTACGGCAATTCGTTTTGCGATTGAAAACAAGATCGAACTGGCCGTTGCTGCGATCATTTTCGCCGGATTTCTCGACGGCATTGACGGGCGCGTGGCGCGATTTCTGAAATCCACAACCCGTTTTGGTGCAGAGATGGACAGCCTTGCTGACTTTGTAAATTTCGGTGTTGCACCCGCTTTGCTGCTGTATTTCACAATCCTGTCCCAAGTGAATTCACTGGGATGGATAGTTGCTCTGATTTATGCGAGCTGTGCTTGTCTAAGACTTGCCCGCTTTAACGTGATGCTGGACAATCCGGACCAGCCGGAATGGCAATACCGGTTTTTTATCGGGGTGCCGGCACCAGCAGGGGCATTGATCGTTTTACTGCCTGTCTATCTGATCTTGCTGGGATTTGAAAACAACCAGCCCTGGGCTCTGTTGACAGCCGCCTATACGCTGATATGCGGCTTTCTGATGGTATCAAACCTTCCGACATTCTCAGGTAAAAACATATCTCAGAAAGTCCGGCGTGATCTTGTATTGCCGTTTCTGATCTTTGCCGTTTTCATGGTTGCAGCTGTAATCAGCTATCCCTGGTGGATACTCACAATCATTGCGCTGGTTTATCTGGCCTCGCTGCCGTTTTCATACCGTAACTGGACCAGATATCTGGCTCGCGAACAGAGCTGAAGTGTAATTACTCGGCAGCGTCCGGGAAGCGAACCGGCGGAGTTGGCTTGGCCTTCTTTGCAGCCCGCTTTGCAGGTTTTTTGGCAGGAACCTTGCGCTTCTTGGGCAGTTCCGGAAGGTCATCAGCAGGTTGTTGCGTTTCAGGTTCAGGCTCTGACAATGTAACGGCAACAGTCTCACCATCTGGTGTCGCCAACAAGGCTTGCTGCCTTTTACCAAAGCCAAACACTCTCATCACATTGATCGGGAACGTCAGCATTACCGGGATCAGGATCAGGGTCAGCAATGTTGAGAATGCCAAGCCGGAAATGATCGCAGTTGACAATTGTACCCACCAGACAGCAGTGATTGCGCCGATGGTGATAGTCTGACTGATAAAGTCAAAGTTGGTCTGAAACGCCATCGGAACCAGACCCATGATCGTCGTGATTGTTGTTAACATGATCGGCCGCAACCGTTGCGCCGACGTTTTCAGGACAGCATCATGAATGTCCGCACCATCGGCCCGCAGGCGATTATACGTATCGATCAAAACGATTGCATTGTTCACAACAATACCAGCGAGTGCGACCACACCGGTTCCGGTCATGATAATCGAAAACTTCTGGCCTGTGATCATCATGCCGATCAGAACACCGACAATGGCAAGGATCACGGTCATCAAGGTCAGCACAGTTTGGTAGAAAGAGTTGAACTGCGTTACCAGAATGATGAACATCAGGAAAAGCGCCCCGGCTGCAGCTTTCATCAGGAATGCACCGGATTCTTTCTGTTCTTCGTCTGCGCCACGGAATTTGAGGAAAATGTTCTCTGGCCAGTCCTGTGTGTCGAGCCATTCCTGTATTTCCTGGATCTTTTCATCGGGTGTGAGGCCGTCAATTTTTGCCGATGCGAGCAGGTTCGCCTTGACATCCATGGCATAAAAACCATCACGACGGGTGATCGACGAAATCTTGGGTTCCGGTGTCATGGTAATAAAGTTTGAAATCGGAACCTGACCATTGGCAGTACGCAGTTTCAGCTCGTTCAGCTTGTCGAGTGAGCGCTGTTCTTCCGGAAGGCGAACACGGATGTCTATCTCGTCATCCGAATTATCCTGTGTCGTGTCGCCAATCAGGGCACCATTGGTAATTAGCTGGATCATTGCGCCAACAGCAGGGATGCTTGCGTTGTAGCGGCCTGCTTCCTCACGATCCACAGTCAGTTTCCAGTCAATGCCGGGTAGGGGGCGCCCATCTTCAATGTCTTGAAGATTGTCGAGTGTGTCGAACTTGTTGCGGATTTTCGTAACCGCAGCAAACATTGAATCATAATCTGTAGACTTTATTTCAAGGCGAACGTCCTTGCCGGTTGGTGGACCACCTTCAATTTTGCGAAGTTCAACCTTTATGCCAGCTATGTCCGCAGTGCGTTGACGAATTTCGTCAAAGATAACCACCGCTTTGCGACGTTTGGAATAATCCTCCAGTTCGATGGTGCCAACAGCCACAACATCTGCAGGTACGTCTTGCGGTGCGCTAACATCAACGCCACTGCCTCCACCGCCGCCACCGGGCGCGGTTGCAGTCATGACGAGGTTGTCAACGCCTTTGACTTTCATGATTTCCTGTTCAACGCTGATCGCTATGTCACGGATATCCGATCCTGAAAGATTTCCGCGCGCAGACACAAACGCAAGGGCAACATCCGGTTCCTCATCAACGAAGAACTCGACACCTTTGCTGGCCTGACCGAACAGATTGAAGGTGAAGACTGTGATGCATAAAGCAAGCACAACGACGATAATATTGCCGACAATACCGCGTGTTGCATAATGTAGTATGCGGAGATAGCCGCCCAGGATGCCGCGCACTTTGCGGATGTCCAGAGGTTCTTTGGATGACAGCATTTTTGCGGAAGCATTTTCCGCCACTGGCTTGCCTTCTGAGCGCCTGGAAAGTATGCCTGTGAGCCGCCATGTGACAGCACCACCAAGTACTGCCAGGACTACAGCGGCAAAACCGGAAAGCGCTTCGCCTGGTAAGGGAAGATTGAGTTGTGCCAGTTGTCCACCGACCATTGCCCAGCCGACGAAACCAAATCCGGCCGTAACAAATGCCGTCTTCAAGATGCGGTTATTATGCTTCAGGAAATCACCAATATCGGCAACCACAACGCCCATTGTTGGCAGGAAGATCAACGCAGTCAGCAATGAAGCTGACAGAACGATGATCACCATGATCGGCAAATAGCTCATGAATTCACCCGGCACACCCGGCCACAGAAGCAGTGGAAGGAAAGCTGCGAGTGTAGTTGCGGTAGAAGAAACAACCGGCCAGAACATCAGCTTGGCAGCACGCGGATAAGCTTCGTTGGCAGGCATGCCTTCGGCAATTTTCCGGTCTGCATATTCGCTGACCACAATGGCACCATCAACCAGCATGCCGACGCAAAGCACCATTCCGAACATGACCATCATGTTCACCGTGAGGCCTGCCGCAGAAAGAATAAGGAAGCCGACCATGAAAGAGGTCGGGATGGCGATGCCTACCAACAGGCCTGAACTCACGCCCATCGAGGCAACCACAATGATCATCACCAGAGCAATCGCAGTCAGGATCGCGGACTGAAGCGATCCCAGAACCTCGTAAATGAAGCTCGACTGATCGATCATATAGGTGACTTTTACTGTGTCTGGCCAATCCTTGGTAAATTCATCCGTGATGCGGCGAACTTCTGCATTGTTCTCGATAATGTTTGTGCCGATCCGTTTGACCACTTCAAGTGACATTGCTGGCTTGCCATTCACGCGTGTGTAGCTGGAAGGGTCCTTGAATGTGCGGCGGATGTCCGCGACTTCGCCAAGCGTGACAACACCTTCACCGTTTTGCTTGATGGGGATCGCGTACACATCCTCAACAGTCTCGATCAGGCCGGGAACTTCCAGATTGAAGCGTGCATTGCCATCATCGATAAAGCCGGCCGGCACCAATTGATTGAATGATGAAACAGCCGATAAAAGTTCATCCTGCGTGATATCATAAGACTCAAGCCGAACCAGATCGAGAAGAACTTCTATCTGTTCCTCTCTGGTACCCTTGAGATTTGCTTCGCGAACTGAAGAAATCGCTTCGATCTCATCCTGCAAACGCCGTGCAAAATTGTAGAGTGTCCGTTCCGGAACATTGCCGGACAGCGTAACAATAATGGTTGGCTGAAGCGCAAAGTTTGTCGGGAAGATGGTTGGTTCTTCTGCGCCTTCGGGCAGTTCCGCTTTTGCCAGATCAACCTTGTCCCGGATGTCAGCCAGAACGAGGTCCTTGTTCGTTCCTATCTGGAACTCAAGAATAATACCGGCATGCCCCTGGGATGAGATTGATGTTATTTCTTTAAGCCCCTCAAGACCCCGGAGTTCGGTCTCCATTGGCCGGACAAGCAGACGTTCTGCATCTTTTGGCGAGATGCCCTGCTGGGAGATCGAAACATAGTAGACCGGTACATCGATATCCGGGTTCGCTTCCTTGGGAATGTTGATGTATGTGAATACCCCCGCCAGCACCATGACAACCATCATGGTGAGAACAGTACGGGGCCTCGCCAGTACGGTATCGAGCATTCCGGTCATTGAACAACCTCGGCATTTTGGAACTCTGCTGGAACGGGTTCAACAGTCTCGCCGGAAACTACATATTCCTGGCCAAGCGTGATGATACGTTCTCCGGCTTCAAGTCCGCTCACCCAAAATCCCTGATTGGACTGGGACAATATTTTCACAGGCTTGAAATGTACCTTGTTTTCATCGTCTACCAGCTTGACGCCAACCTGTCCTGAATCTGCAAGCGTCAGCCAGGATGGGGAAATCTTGATTGCCTGCTCAGGCGGAAGCTTGATCTCCGCACTGGCGGTCAAGCCGTCACGAATTTTCCCGCCATGGCTGTTAAGCTTAATCTCAGCGAGGAAAGTACGGGTTTGCGGGTCAGCTGCCGGAGCGAGGTAATTCACGGTGCCCAGTACATGTTCGCCTGTAATGAGCTTCACGTCAGCTTCCATGCCAACTTTTACATCGTTGATTGAGCGTTCGGAGACCTGTCCGATAAAAAACATGGGGTCTGAGTCAACCAGCGTGATGCACGTGCCACCAATCGTCATGACGTCACCCACTTCTGCAATCGGGTCCTGGACAACGCCAGAAGCATTCGCCCGCACTTCCGTGCGTGACAGTTCGATTTCTGCATGTTTCACTTCTGCCCGGGCAGAGTTCAAGTTAAAACGCATCTGGCGAATTGTGGTCTCTGTAACAAAACCTTTCTCACGAAGGTTTTTGTTTGATTCATACTCTCCCAGGGCTTGTTCAAGCTGGGCTCGCGCACTTGCCAGGCTGGCATTTCTGGCACCCTGATCAATGACACATACAAGATCACCTGCATTTACACGGTCACCGCGTTTGACCAGCCGTTTTTCAAGGATGCCACCAGTCTCGGCACGAACCGGGATGATTGCTTCAGCTTTCGTTCGTCCGCGTACGCTGACAGTTTGTTCGCGCTGCGTGGAGCCAATTTCGACAAAGCTCACCTTGAACAGGTTTGCAGGTTGCGTTTCGTCAGATTTGGTCGCCTCGCCTTCGCCGCTTGGGCTGGCTTGTGCCACTTCACCAGAATTGCTTTGTCCGCCAATTCTGATTTCACCGCCATACATCCAGTATACAATGCCAATCGTAACCAGCAGAGCAAGAATGTGAGAGCCTTTAATTGTAAACGTCATTTTCCAACCTTTTGGCCGTTTGGCCTGATCCTTATTCTGCTGCGTCTTTCAAGTGCACTTCGCTGCCGGCTATTTCCAGAAGGCTTTCACGGCTTTCGGTGAGATACTTAAGTGCTGCCTGCTTCACGTGTATTCCGTAACTCGTCACCCATTGTGTGGCAGGGTGGTCACATCCTTCACGCATGTCATTGATGATCTTG
>JBCCYR010000051.1:0-11074 GCA_039189355.1 Pseudomonadota bacterium | reverse complement strand
CCGAGAAACAGGCCGGGGACTGGCTGCAATGGTAGGTGTGAACGGATACAAACGCATTGTTGTCAAAATCGGCTCTTCGCTTCTGGTCGATCGCGAAACCGGCCTGAAGCGTGAGTGGTTGCAGTCACTCTGCAGTGACATTGCGATGTTGAAGGCGCAAGGCGCAGAAGTATTGATCGTTTCATCCGGCGCAATTGCATTGGGCAAAGGCAAACTCGGGTTGCCTAAGCGCGGGCTCAAACTGGAAGAAAGCCAGGCCGCAGCAGCAACAGGTCAGATTTTGCTGGCGCGGGCATACTCCGAAGCGCTGGGTGAACACGGTCACGAGGCCGGTCAGGTATTGCTCACGCTTGGTGATACGGAACAGCGCCGCCGTTACATCAATGCACGGGAAACCGTTTCAACCTTGCTCAAACTCGGTGCTGTACCGATCATCAACGAGAACGATACGGTTGCGACAACCGAAATCCGCTATGGCGACAATGACCGTCTTGCTGCCCGGGTGGCAACCATGATCAGTGCCGATCTACTGATCCTGCTGTCTGATGTGGACGGGTTCTACTCAGGTATTCCGGGCAAGGATGCAAATGCCAAGCGGTTTGATCGCATTGCTGAAATTACACCGGCAATCGAGGCGATGGCCGGAGACGCCGGAACCGAACTTTCCCGCGGTGGAATGGTGACAAAACTGGAAGCGGCAAAAATTGCAACGGGTGCAGGAACCACCATGGTGATTGCCTCTGGCAGGGAACTGTATCCACTGAAGGCGTTATTCGACGGCGGAGCGGCAACCTGGTTCGATGCGCAGGAAAGCCCGGTTACGGCGCGCAAAAAGTGGATTGCGGGCCAGATGGCAACGGGGGGCAGCATTTTTATTGATGCAGGTGCGGAGAAAGCGCTTTGTGCAGGAAAGAGCCTGTTGCCCGCCGGGGTTACAAAGGTTGACGGCAATTTTGCGCGCGGTGATGTGGTTGCCGTCGTGTCGGTTAAGGGAAAAAAGCTCGGGACTGGAATCGTTTCATACGATGCTGAAGACGCCAGAAAGGTCGTTGGATGCCGCAGTGACGAAATTGAGCAGATTCTTGGATTTACGAGTCGCGGAGCGATGATACATCGTGATAACCTTGCATTGAGAGTAACGGGTAATCAGCTGGAAAACGCAGATGCTTGATAAAGTCAAAGGTATGGATGTGGAAGCCGTAATGGCTGACCTTGGGAAACGGTCGAAAGTCGCGTCAGGCGCATTGGCCACGGCAAGTCCGGAAACCAAGAACAATGCCCTGCTTGCGATGGTAGACGCGCTTTGGCAAGCCCGCGAAGAAATTCTCCGCGAGAATGAAAAAGACATGGAAGCCGCGCGTGCCAATGGGACAACGCCTGCATTTCTGGACCGTCTTCAACTATCCGATGACCGTATTCAGGGCATGATGGACGGATTAAGGGCGATTGTAGAACTTGACGATCCGGTTGGTGCAACGATTGCCGAATGGGATCGCCCAAACGGTTTGCAGATTGAGCGTGTTCGCACCCCTTTGGGTGTGATCGGGGTCATTTTCGAATCCCGGCCGAATGTCACGGTTGATGCAGGTGCGCTTTGTCTGAAGTCAGGCAATGCGGTCATTCTTCGGGGCGGCTCGGATTCCTATCACACATCAAGGGCCATTCACCACTGCATGACGGATGGTCTGGAAAAGGCCGGCTTGCCTGCGGATGCAATCCAGATCGTACCGACTACTGATCGTGCGGCCGTTGGTGAAATGCTCAAGGGGCTGAACGGCAATGTGGATGTTATCGTTCCGCGTGGTGGACGCAGTCTTGTCGAGCGTGTGCAGTCTGAAGCAAGAGTTCCGGTGTTTGCGCATCTGGAAGGACTTTGCCATGTCTATGTCGACAAGTCTGCTGATCTCAAGATGGCATGCGATATCATCGTGAATGCAAAGATGCGGCGAACCGGAATTTGTGGTGCCGCTGAAACGCTGCTCGTCGACAAGGCCGTGGCAGATACCCATCTTGAACCGCTGATGGAAGCCTTGAAAAATTCTGAATGTGAATTGCGCGGTGATGACGGGGTTCTGGAAGTTTATCCGGGTGTAACGCCTGCCGTTGAAAGTGATTGGGCGACTGAATACCTGGATGCGATTTTGTCTGTCAGGCTGGTGGATGGAATTGATGGTGCGATTGAACACATCCGCAAGTACTCATCCGGACATACCGAGTCTGTAATTGCAGAAGATATTGCGGTTGTAGAAAAGTTCTTTGCCGAAATAGACTCTGCCATTCTGTTGCATAATGCATCGACACAGTTTGCCGATGGTGGTGAATTCGGCATGGGAGCGGAGATCGGAATCGCAACCGGCAAAATGCATGCACGTGGCCCGGTAGGCGTTGAGCAGTTGACCAGCTTCAAATACCTGGTTCGTGGAAGCGGGCAGACACGTCCTTGAGTGATGCATCTGTTTTAAGGGATGCGCTGAAAATCCCTGCCGCCGGCGATGGTGCGCGTATCGGGTTGTTTGGTGGTTCTTTCAATCCGCCTCATGAAGGTCATCTCAATTTATGTGATCTTGCTTTCAAGCGGTTAAAGCTGGACCAGATATGGTGGATGGTTACACCGGGAAATCCGCTCAAGGATACATCCGAGCTTCCCAGTCTCGTTCAACGCATTAACTTGTGCAGGGAAATCACCAATCATCCGGCAATCAAGATCACTGCTTTTGAAGCAGCATACAGAATTCGTTATACGGCTGACACCGTGCGCCTGATTACCAAAATCAGGCCCCGGCACAAGTTCGTATGGCTTATGGGTGCGGACAATCTTGCAGGCTTCCACCAGTGGCAGGATTGGCGTGGGATTGCTGCCATGCTGCCGATTGCAGTTGTTGACCGTCCTGGCTCAACACTTGCCCACCGGTCGGCCCGGGCCGCACTTGCCTTGTCCCGTTACAGGGTCGACGAAGAAGATGCCAGCTTGCTTGCAACCATGAAACCGCCAGTCTGGACATTCATCCACGGACCACGAAGTTCTCTGTCCTCAACGGCCTTGAGAGCCAAATCACAGGCGTTTTGAAGTATTGGAAAATATTTCTAAACGTTAACGACGGTTAAGGAAATTGTCTTGAAAACATCACAGAATCAGCGGTATCCTGTAATCGTGGGCCAAAAGGCCTTTAGTGCAACTGCTAGTACGAGGGAAAAACTGACTATAGCAATGCAGAGTTCGGGTGCTTCAACAAGCACATCGAAAGAAACATCAAAAACCGCAATTCTTGCAGTTGAAGATGTTTTGGAAACGGTGACAAGCAGCCTTGATGATTCCAAGGCAGAGGAACTTGTCACTATAGACATCAAAGACAAATCAGCACTTGCAGATTACATGATCATCGCTTCCGGGCGTTCAAACCGTCATGTAAGCGCAATTGCGGACCATCTTCTGCGCGAGCTCAAGAATATCGGAGCGGGCTCGGCAAAGGTTGAAGGTTTGCAAAGCGCGGATTGGGTGCTGATTGATACAGGGGATATCATTATCCATCTGTTCAGACCCGAAGTGCGTGAATTTTACGCGCTCGAAAAAATGTGGCAGGTTCCGGCTTCTGAAGAAGTAAACTAGGACACCTGTCAGATGCGGCTGGAAGTTTTGGCGGTCGGTCGGTTAAAGGCCGGACCGGAGAAAGAGCTCTACACCCGCTATTGTGACCGGATTGCCAGGTCCGGCAAATCCTTGCACCTTACCGGTCCCCATCTTTTTGAGATAAACGAATCCCGCGCGGGCGATACCCTGTCCCGAAAAAAGGATGAAGCCCATCAACTTCTTGCCAAAACAAATGCAAGCACACGCATTATGGTTCTGGATGAGCATGGCAAGGATGTTTCAAGCCAGCAATTTGCGGAGCTCATACGGTCTGAACAGGCCGAAGGGACAAGTGCCATTGCCTTTGCGCTTGGCGGTCCGGACGGACACGGGGAAGAAATCAAGCTGCGCTCAACAAGAACCTTGAGATTTGGTTCCATGACCTGGCCGCATCAGCTTGCCCGGGTCATGCTGGTTGAGCAGTTGTACCGGGCGATTACGATTATGTCCGGACATCCGTATCATCGCGAATAGCATCTTGCCTTCAACCTATGCACTTGTCTTGTGTGTTGATGGAGGAGAGTACGGCCAGGACACTGATAGGCTGGGGCACCCTAGCCGTACATGGCAGGAAAACCTTCATTAACCTACCACACAAATATGCTAACCAAAGCAAAGTTTTATTGATACAGAACTTTAGCATTGGTACGAAAACGTGTTTTACTTCATCATGTCAGGATTTTACTGTAGTTTTCACACATGGTGCTGAGAATCAAAATAAACCAGATATTGCCAGCCGGGCCGTGCCGTTTGCTCAAGGCGTTTTGCCTGATGGTCATTCTGTGGCCGCTTTTTTCTGCCCATGCATTGCCGCAAGAACTGGAAAACAGACGGAGTCAATCCCAGCAGGAGCTTGAGGAATTAAGTGCTGAAATAATCCTCAGTGACCAACGGCGCAAGGAACTGGCCAGCCAGATTGATGAACTGGACAAGGATCGCACTACGATCAACCGCTCCCTGATCGAAACCGCCAAGAAATCCCGTGCAATAGAGAAACGCATCGACAAGGCCGGAAAAAGATTATCACAATTGCGCGATGAGCAGGGAGTGATCCGGGAATCCCTGAAAGGAAAGGAAGCACTTCTGGCTGAAGTTCTGGGTGCATTGCAACGTATGGGTCGCGCACCACCGCCAGCACTTCTTGTCACACCCGATGATGCGCTTTCATCTGTTCGCTCGGCGATTCTGCTTGGGTCGGTCATTCCGGAAATGCGTTCTGAAACAGAGATTCTAATCGGACAGATTCAAGATCTGTCCAGGATTTCGAATGATATCTCTGCCCAAAGGGAAACGCTTACCAATGATCTTGCCGCATTGGCGCAGGACGAAGAGCGGTTAAATCTGCTGCTTGACGAGAAGCAGCAACTTGCAACCAGCATTACTTCTGATCTGGCTGCAGAAAGCGTGAAAGCTGCGGAACTGGCAGCAAAGGCCAATTCACTCAATGAGTTGATCACCAATCTGGAAGTTGAAATTGCAAGTGCGCGTGAAGCTGCAGAGGCGGCGAGAAAGTCTGAAGCGGAACGCAAGCTACGGGAGCAAAGCAGGATTGCAGCGGCCAAGAAGTTTCAAAGTGAAGATGCGTTTTCAGATACGGGCCGGATTGCACCCGCCATTGCGTTTGATACAGCAAAGAACCTTCTTCCGCTTCCCGTGAATGGTGAACTTGTTGCCAATTATGGTGATGATGACGGTGCTGGAGATGTCAATAATGGCCTTTCTCTGGAAACCCGGCAAAACGCACGCGTGATATCACCGGCTGATGGCTGGATTGTGTATGCCGGGCCTTTCAGATCTTATGGACAACTCTTGATAATCAATGCAGGAGCGGGCTATCATATTGTTTTGGCAGGAATGGAAAAAATCAACGTTTCGCCCGGCCAGTTTGTAATTGTCGGCGAACCAGTCGGAACGATGGGTTCACAACAAGTTGCAAGCGTCGGTCAAGTTGATATTTCCACAACAAAGCCCATTTTGTATGTTGAATTCCGCAAGGATGGGAACTCAATCGATCCGGCCCCATGGTGGGCCGACAAAAACTTGGAAAGAGAATCAAATGGTTCGTAATATCGGTCTTCTGTTAATTGGTGCTGCCATCGGTGCATTGTCGATTCTGGCAATCGTGTCCGGGCTGAACCAGTCAACAACCGCACAGGCCGCGGGTGTGGGAACTTACCGCCAGCTTAGTATATTCGGAGAGATTTTCGAGCGCGTAAGATCATCTTATGTGACGGAGCCTGCGGAGGAAGAGCTGATTGAAAATGCAATCAACGGGATGTTGACATCACTTGATCCGCATTCGAGCTATCTCAATCCAAAAGACTTTTCCAACATGCGGGTCCAGACCCGCGGGGAGTTTGGTGGTCTCGGAATTGAAGTCACGATGGAAAACGAAGTGGTGAAGGTTGTTTCCCCGATTGATGACACACCTGCTGCGCGGGCCGGCGTTCTGGCCGGAGACCTGATTACGGAAATTGACGGTGAAAGCATACGCGGTATCAGCCTCCAGCAGGCTGTTGAAAAAATGCGCGGTGAAGTAAACACGCCAATCGTGCTTACCATTGCCCGTGAAGGTGCTGAAAAGCCGATTGAAATCACCATTATTCGCGATGTCATCAAGGTACGTTCTGTCCGCTACCGTGTTGAAGATGATGATATCGGGTTTCTGGATGTCAATGCGTTCAATGAGCAGACATTTGAAAACCTTGAGGCCGGGATCAAGAAAATACGTGAGGAAGTTGGCGACGAGAAGTTGAAAGGCTTCATTGTTGATTTGCGTCTAAATCCGGGTGGCCTTCTGGATCAGGCTGTCAGCGTTTCGGACAGTTTCCTGGATCGTGGCCTGATCGTATCTACACGAGGCCGCAATGAAGATGAAACCCGCCGGCATTCTGCCCGTCCGGGGGATTTGACTGGCGGCAAACCGATAATCGTTCTCATCAATGGTGGTTCAGCTTCTGCGTCAGAGATTGTTGCCGGTGCATTGCAGGATCACAAACGGGCGACAGTCGTTGGAACACGTTCATTCGGAAAAGGGTCTGTGCAGACCATCATTCCCCTGGGGGCGAATGGTGCACTGCGGTTGACGACTGCACTCTATTACACCCCATCTGACCGCTCAATTCAGGGTAAGGGTATTGATCCCGACATCGAGATTATCCAACCGTTGCCGGAAGAACTGCAAGGCCGTGTCGAGGCTCGTGGTGAATCCAACCTGCGTGGCCATATTGTCGGTAATGAGGAAGACGAAGGCGGCTCCGGTTCAATCGCCTATGTGCCACCTGAGCCGGAAGATGACGTGCAGCTGCAATATGCAAAAGACCTGCTTCGCGGTCTCAAACAGCATGCTGCATTTCCGCCTGATCCCAATGCTGCGATCCCGACCCAGAACTAACGGGAACTGTTTCTAACACTTGGTTTTTTGCGGGGGAGGGCTATGCTCTCCCCCAACTGATTCTGCGGATATGACGTTTCATTTGAGGAAGTTTGCAGCATTCGATGGACCACGAGAACGAATATGAAAAGCCCTTGAAAGGGTACAGGCCAGACCGTGCTACGGGCCGGAAACACACCCTGTTGTTTGGAGCTTTGATAGTTTTCATATTGGGCTTGCCCGTCTTCCATTTTTATGATGGCTGGGCTCGATTGGCCGGTCTTTTGGAGCGCAAGCCTGACGAAACCGTTGTTGCAGAAGTTTCAAAACCGGATGATGTGAAGGTGGAAGCACCTGCCGATAACGCACCGGAAATTCCCCAGCCAAAACGTGAATATAAAGTTGATCCACAGGATGGTGATATCCAGGAGTTGAAGCCACAGGGAGAGTTGATCCCTCTGACACCTGCTCCCAAACCATTGCCGAATGTTCAGCCTCTGCGCCGTCAGGAACAGGCATTGGCGCATCTTCCTGATCCACAATTGATTGAGCGGGGTGCGACTGGCGTAATCCCGAAGAAATCTGCTGATGGTCTGCGGGCAATGGATGTTTATTCCCGGCAACCGGACACCGAAGGCAATTTTGGTGTTGCACGCGTTGTGATTGTGATCGGTGGACTGGGCATCAGCCAGTCAAGCACGCAAAGTGCCATTCGTGAATTGCCGGGCAGTGTGACACTTGCTTTTGCACCTTACGGGAATTCACTGACCCGCTGGATGCAGGAAGCACGCAAGGGGGGCCATGAACTCCTGCTTCAAGTTCCCATGGAACCGCTGGACTACCCGCAAAACGATCCCGGTCCGCACACTCTGAAAGCTGCTGCGGACTTCGAAGAGAACCTTGCAAACCTGCATTGGTCCATGAGCCGGATTACGAACTATGTGGGCGTAACAAACTATCTTGGAAACAAGATGTTGCAGCAACCGGCGAGTTTGTCACCAATCTTTGGAGAGCTTTCAAAGCGCGGAATGTTGTTTTTCGAAGATGGTACGGTCAAGAATTCCGTGAGTGAAGGTGTCGCCCTGAAAGAACTCTTGCCCTATGCACGCGCTGACATCCTGATCGACAATGTGCGCTCAAGGGCTGCAATCTTTGAAAAACTCAACAAACTCTCTGAACAGGCAAAACGTACTGGGCTTGCGATTGGCATGGGCAATGCTTTCCCGGATACAATCAATCTGGTTGCCCAATATGTTCGCCAGGCCAAGCAGAATGGCATAGAGATCACCCCACTTGCCTCGATTGTGAAAGATCCTGCCCGATGATCAGGGCTTCGGACCGTGAGAGTATGCCTTATCGGCCCTGTGTCGGGATTGTGGTTTTCAATGTTGAGGGAAAAGTGTGGGCCGGGCGAAGAATTCAGAATTCTGAAACACCGTCTGACTATCGCTGGCAATTGCCCCAGGGCGGGATAGACAAGGGGGAAGACCCGCTTCCTGCAGCGCAACGGGAATTATATGAAGAGACAGGCATGCAGACCGTTAGCCTGCTGGGCGAAACGGCTGAATGGCTGAACTATGACCTGCCGGATGATATTCTTGGAATTGGTTTGAAAGGCAGATACCGGGGCCAGACCCAGAAATGGTTTGCTTTCCGGTTCGAAGGAGATGAAGCAGAGATCAACATTTCCGAACCTCCGGATGGTTCCCATCCCGAGTTTGATCAATGGGCATGGAAAGATTTGAGCGAAATGCCGGGACTGATTGTACCATTCAAGCGTGGAATCTATGAGCGCTTGGTGACCGAGTTTGAAAGCTTTTCCGGGTAACTGATTCAGTCATTCCCGTCTCAGAATCAGGTCGACAAGCGCATCAGCCCAGGATTGGGAATTGTATGTATTTTTCAACTCACGTTCATCATAAACGGATTCAACCCACTCGATGAAAGTAATATTGTTATCCTTCTTGTAAGTCAGATAGCTTTTGAAAAATTCATCAAGGATGCCGGTCTTTGCCTGCTTGATATGCCCGTAACGCAATGAGAGCTGGTCCAGCGCTTTCTCGATCGGGACCTGATCGATCAGATGAAGGTATAAAACGGACGCCAGACCCATCCTGTCGGCTCCCGATTTACAGTGAATGAGGATCGGATGTTCAAGTGCTTCAAAGTGGGCTTTGAATTTGAGGATCATTTCGCGGGAGGGGGCCGTCCGGGAAAAAAGTATAAGATCATCGCTCAGGTTTATTCCAAGCTTGTCGCAGATGCCTTTTTCCATCCTGTAGCTTCCGCTATCCCGCCTACCACGCAAATTAACCACTGTTCGTATGTTGTGCGCCCGGACAATGTTGGAAATCTGATATGGCCAAGGTTGAGCAGACCTCCAGGCTTTCTCAGAAAACTGGTGCTTGTTCAGATAAAGCAGACGGAAAATGCCATAATCAATCAACAGGATATCAAGAAAGTCGTAAATCGGACCAAAAAACCGCCTCAGCCAGAGGGGCGAGATACTGATGACCCTGTGGCGGACATACCGAAACTGAAGGACGAAGAAATTGCGGATTTTTTTGTGCCAAGGAGCTTTGGACGAAGTCCTTGTTGGGGGACGTCGTAAGTTATCCATTCCCAAAACCTGTATTTCTGTCGTTGCCCGGATTCCAGCGGTCCCGTGTCAGCATATAGCCTGTATTGGATGGACAAAGCTATCCTTCGTTTGAACTTTTTTTGTCTAGCTTTTGCCCATAATCAGGAAAGCGCAATCATTCTGCCGCGTAATTTCTGCCACGGAATTTTTCCCTGATATGTCCAAGCAGGCTTGATGCGCTCTCCAGAATGTTGGTACCCGGACCGTAGATATCTGCAACACCGGCCTCTTTCAGAAATTCATAATCCTGTGCAGGTATCACGCCACCGCAGATAACGATCTTGTCGGCGGCATTGCGTTTGGCCAGCTCATCCAGAAGCATGGGTGCCAGCGTTTTGTGACCTGCGGCGTGGGATGAAATGCCGACCACGTCCACATCCTCTGCAACTGCCATGTCCGCAGCCTCTTCAGGGGTCTGGAACAGTGGGCCGACAACTACGTCAAACCCCATGTCTTCAAAGGCCGTGGCGATGACCTTGGCTCCCCTGTCATGGCCATCCTGACCCATCTTTACCACCATGACGCGTGGTTTGCGCCCAAGGGTTGCTTCCATGTCAGCGATGTCGGATTTTAGCTTTTTGTAAGTCTCGTCGCCGTCAAAACCCGCTTCATAGACATCTGAAATGACATGGGTTTCGGCTTTGTGCCGTCCCCATGCTTTTTCCATGGCAGCCGAAATTTCTCCAACAGAAGCGCGGGCGCGGGCACACTCAACAGCTGCTTCCAGAATGTTGCCTTCGCCCGTTTCAGCCACGTTTGTGAGTTTTGTCAGAGCAGCATCGCATGCAACCTGGTCCCGGCTCTTCTTCATGCGATTGAGGCGGGCAACCTGTGCATTGCGCACGGCATTGTTGTCCACTTCAAGGATGTCTACGTCGTCCTGTTCCTTGAGACGGAACTTGTTGACGCCAACAATGATTTCCTCACCCCGGTCAATTCTTGCCTGCTTTGCAGCTGATGCTTCCTCGATACGTGCTTTCGGCAGACCGGCTTCCACAGCCTTGGTCATGCCGCCCGCTGCTTCTACTTCCTCGATCAGCTTCCAGGCCTCTTGTGCGAGTTCACTGGTGAGGCTTTCCACATAATAGGAGCCGGCCAGGGGATCGACGACATTGGTGACCCCTGTCTCGTGTTGCAGGATCAACTGGGTATTGCGTGCAATGCGGGCAGACGTTTCTGTTGGCAATGCAATTGCCTCGTCAAAGGAATTGGTATGAAGCGACTGGGTGCCACCCAATACAGCACTCATCGCCTCAAAAGCGGTGCGGACCACGTTGTTGTACGGATCCTGTTCCTGCAGGGAAACGCCGGATGTCTGGCAATGGGTGCGAAGCATCAGGCTTTTCGGGTTTTTGGGTTTGAACTCGCTCATGATGCGTGACCATAACAGCCGGGCTGCGCGCAGTTTTGCTGCCTCCATGAAGAAGTTCAT
>JBCCYR010000050.1:0-11214 GCA_039189355.1 Pseudomonadota bacterium | reverse complement strand
GCACCGCCACCTCCCGCTCCTCCCGCGCCGCCGCCTCGAGCTGGAGGTGGAGATGCTCACGCCCATCGAGGAGGCCTCCGCCTCCCTCTGGTCCATTTTTCTGAACTATATCGTGATATATTTAAGCCTAAGCTGGAGCGTCAAAGACTGAGGGTTGTTAAGTAAATAGCTCAATTTTTCCTAATATTACAATGAGTTATCAGGATTCCCGAAATAATCCCGAAATGAGAATTTCACAAGTCTAAAAAAACCTAATTAATCAGAAGCTTAGCAAGAGTCCGACCGAACACCGCCCATGCATGTGCGCTACCAGGCTGCGCCACGCTCCGACTATTGAAAGATATAGGCTTCGAGACGTCGTTACGTCAAATGAAATCATCGACGCTGAAATATCTCCGGCTGCTCAGGCTCCCCGAGTTAACCAAACCCTATTCGCCAATACAAATCCGAATTTTTCCTCGAAAACGTTGGCGGTTACTACGTGTCTGAAATCGACGAGCTGAACTTCGTCTATCTCATCTAGCGGCGACCCAGGACAGGGATGCATTCTCAGGTCTGGCGGGTTTGGTCCAGTAACCGTTTGCACTCAAGGAGTTCTTGAAGTGTACTCTTGAGGATATCGATGTCGTTCTGCATGAGTTCCGAAGATTCCTCCGGCAGACCGGAGAACGCTGTCTTCGACGTCATTCGGCTAAAGAAGCCGGCTGATTTTTTGGTGGCGGAATCCGTTTTTTCAAAATCAGCGACATCTACCGCCAGTTTTGCACCTGATATTCCCTCACCTTCGAGGTCACCTGGCTGTGGAGCTTCGGTAAGTGTCAGGACACCGGTTGTACCAAAGTCCACTGCGATCCGGTTGCCATGCTCACGCAACAACCGTTGCACACCCCGAATTGTATAACCCTCATCATAAAGCAGTCCCTTGATGCCGCGGAGCAAGCCGATATCATCCGGGCGATAATAGCGACGTCCGCCACCGCGCTTCATGGGTTTGATCTGTTTGAACCGGGTTTCCCAAAATCTCAGCACATGCTGCGGGAGGTCAAGATCTTCTGCAACTTCACTAATGGTGCGAAATGCGTCCGGACTTTTGTCCACGTTTGCCTCCTGCTGCGACTCAAAACCGTTGCAAAAGTGTAGCTTGAAGCAGGAGAAAAAACTATCGCGAGTTTTATTTATGCCCGTCCAAAACGGCCTTTTTCAAAATATTTGACGGTTTGAAAACCATGACACGCCGCGGCGTAATCGGAACCTCTTCACCGGTTTTAGGGTTCCTCCCGATCCGTTCATTCTTGCTTCTGACAAGAAACGAACCAAAAGAAGACAGTTTAACGGATTCGCCTTCGACAATACGGTCACTGATCGTATCAAGCACCATTTCTACCAACTCGGCGGATTCAACGCGCGACAACCCGAGCTTTTGATAAACGGCCTCGCTTAAATCTGTTCTCGTTACTGTCTTTGAACTCATCGAAACACCACCAAACAATAAAATAAGCAATAAGAGCGTCAAATTACTTGTGCAAACCGCAGTGCGCTGTGCCAAGCAGGAAATAGTTTAGGTCAATTTCCGAATAACAACAAGAGCTTGATAACGATTTGGCAGCTTAAAACCGTTTCAATTACTGCCGCCTACCAGCGAAGTAAAACCGATCCCCAGGTAAACCCGCCACCCATCGCTTCCAACAGCACAAGATTGCCGCGTTTTATCCGACCATCTTTCACGGCATGATCCAAAGCCAGCGGTATTGAGGCTGCAGACGTGTTTCCGTGCATATCTACTGTGATGACAACTTTTTCAGCAGCGATGTTAAGTTTCTTGGCCGAAGCGTCGATAATCCGCTTGTTTGCCTGATGCGGAACAAACCAGTCGAGGTCTTCAGAATTCAGGCCCGTGGCATGATATGCATCTTCAATCACATCCGTAATCATCCCCACGGCATGACGAAAGACCTCTTTTCCTTCCATCCGCAGGCATCCTACGGTCTTTGTAGATGATGGCCCGCCATCAACATACAACTTGTCCTTGTGCATACCGTCAGACCGAAGATGGCATGTCAAAATTCCCCTGTCTTCGGAACCACCCCCACCGTCTTCGGCCTTCAATACAACCGCGCCAGCCCCGTCACCAAACAGCACACAGGTAGTCCTGTCAGTCCAGTCCAGAATTCTTGAGAACGTTTCTGCACCAATGACAAGGACACACTTTGCCTGACCAGAGCGAATGTACTGATCAGCGGTAGTCAGGGCAAAAACAAAGCCGGAACACACTGCTTGTGTATCAAATGCGGCTCCGTGTTTCATTCCAAGCCTGTGCTGCACCTCAACCGCAGTGGCAGGGAATGTATTGTTCGGTGTGGATGTTGCGAGGATGATCAGATCAAGCTGATCCACTCCTATACCTGACGCTTCCAGTGAAGCGCGTGCAGCATTCTCGGCCAAATCCGCTGTTGTTTCGCCATCGGCAGCGATATGCCGTTGGCGTATTCCGGTGCGCTGAACAATCCACTCATCCGATGTATCGACCATCGATTCAAATTCGGAGTTCTGCATTGCGTGTTCAGGAACATACGAACCGCATCCGGCAATTACTGATCTTATCATTCTATTTCCCAGCTCTTTCGACCGATTATTCAGCAATTTTTTCCAGTTGAATACGAATTTCGGCGAAATCTTCCAAGTCAGTCTCAATCTTGGTAAGCAAACCGTTAGCAGCCATGTCATGACCCAAATCTATGGCGGATGCAAACCCTTCTGCGTCCGTTCCACCATGACTTTTGATTACAATTCCGTTGAGGCCAAGCAAAACTGCGCCATTGGCTTTTCGGGGATCCATTTTCTCTCGAAGCTGATTGAATGCAGCTTGTGCAAACAGGTAGCCAATGCGCGCAAGCCATGTCCTGCCCATTGCCGCCCGCAGGTATTCTGCAATCTGTTTTGCAGTACCTTCCGCGGTTTTCAGCGCAATGTTTCCGGCAAAGCCTTCTGTAACCACAACATTCACGGTGCCCTGACCCAAATCAGTACCTTCCACAAATCCGTGGTAATTCATGGTTTGGAGATTGGCATCTTTCAAAAGTGCACCGGCTTCGCGAACTGCTTCGACGCCCTTGACTTCCTCAACCCCGATGTTCAGCAGTCCGACACTTGGCCTATCAAGATCAAAAAGCGCCCGTGACATGGCGCTGCCCATAACAGAAAATTCTATCAACTGATCTGCATTAACGCCCACATTGGCGCCCACATCCAACACAATACTTTCACCGATCAGCGTCGGCCAGATTGCTGCCATTGCAGGGCGTGTGATTCCAGGTTGCGTGCGTAGGCAGAACTTCGCCATCGCCATAAGAGCACCGGTATTTCCAGCCGAAACACAAACATCAGCCTGCCCTTTTTGCACGGCTTCAATAGAGCGCCACATGCCCGATTTATACCGGCCGCTGCGCAAAGCCTTGCTTGGTTTGTCATCCATGGCGATTGAAACCTCACAATGGTGAAACGAGCTGGCGTTTTTGACTTTGGGAAAGCGGTCCAGGATCGGTTTTACGACGTCTTCCTCGCCGAATATCTCAAACCGCAAATGCGGTTTTCGCAAAAGCGCGATATCAGCGCCACCAATGACCGTTTCCGGACCATTGTCTCCACCCATGGCATCAAGCGATATCGAAAGGCTTTGTGTCATTAAATCCCTGGCTTTTGATGCAATTGGCTTTTTGTGTCGGTTGGGACACCTATAGCCCTTTTTGACCTAATTCCGTGGTTTTTTTTCGGTTATCAACGTTTTGAGATCAGCAAACGGCCTATGGGTATCAGAACTTTCTGTATCTTCAAGCTTTTCAGCAAATTCAGCACCAGTCGCTCTCGGATAGGGATCGATGTTCAGATTGAGTTCCTCGACAATGACATTGCGTAAATCGATGTGCCCATCCTCCAATATATCCGGCAAGTCATCCCCCTCAGGATCAATTATCAATTCACCATCAATGACAGGTTCCATGCCAAAAGCCGGGTCGGAAGCAGGTAAAAAAAACCGTTTAAAGTCAAACTCGACTGCAGATGTCATGGGCTCAAGCGTCACACTGCACATCTGATGAACCTGCGCCTTAACAATTCCGGAAAGCACCGCACCTTTCATTTTCCAGGGGCGTACCGTCAAAAGTGCTGAAACTCCAAGCATTTCATCCGCAATGACTTCGGCAGACAATTTCCCGAGTTGCTCCGCATCTGCCAAAAGGTTCAACTCCGTCCCGTCTTTTGGCAACGTATTTATGTTTATTCTGCTGGAAAGGGATACCTTAGTCATGCAGATATCTCGCTTTGAAACGGAGGCCAGCCAAATTTACCGAGGGTAAACTCTTCAAATTTTATTTCGCCAAACTTTTCATCCATATCGAGCATGTACCCGGCCAACTGCCTGGCTTTTTCAGGTTGTTCTTCATCGAGATAGCGGTTCGAAACCCTGCTCGTCAGCATGTTGACATCCTTGCCATCAAGGGCGTCGTCAAAATCCTCGATTTGCCCATAAAAACTCCGGACCATCTTTTTTTTGCGCTTGGGTACAGTCGTGTCGCCAATCCCAAGTTCCCTCAATGCCCTCTCAATGTCTGCCACGAACAAATCAAAAACGTCCTGACTTAAACTCAAGGCAATCGTGCCATCTTCCTTTCTCATCCGGCGCGAGAAAAGATAAACATGCAAGGCCAGCATATCAAAACGGCCCATAACCGTATCTTGCACATTAAATTCCTTGAAAAACTTCTCATCGCGCGACCGCGCCACAACCATGCCATAAATCTGTTCTGGAACAGTCATCTGCTTGTTTCGATTTGAGAATAGGGAAAACATCGGAACTTTCACATAAAATTGGTTGGACTGTTTTTTCCGGCCGGAGATACACAACTGCACAATGTGTTGAATCACAAGTGAGTTTGATATAATCACTCGAAATCATTTTTCGAGCTTAACCAAAAGCAGACTTTGGGGAATAATGAAACAGAGAACTGATTTTCCAGGATACAGGGTGCTGTTTGCATCCGTCGTTGCGTTGCCGATACTGTCTGGCTGTGTAGAGCAACGGGTATTTAACCACGGGCCTGTCATCAGCCAGGACCAACTTGACCTTGTGCCGGTTGGGTCCAGCCAGGAACAGGTGCTGCTTGCCCTTGGAACCCCTTCTACAACTGGCCAGTTTGGTAATGAAGTTTATTATTACATTTCGCAAAAACGGGCGAAAACATTTGAATTCCAGAAAATGAAACTGATCGATCAAAAAGTTCTTTCGGTCTATTTTGATGAAGAGCAAACCGTAAGCCGAATTGCGAATTACGGTATCCAGGATGGTCGGGTGTTTGATTTTATTTCCCGGACCACGCCTACAGGCGGCGAAGACTTCACATTCCTGCGTCAGGTTCTGACCGGCCGCGCAAGCCCGTCTTCTGTTATTCAGGGCAATACTGACCGCGGGAGTGGTCCTCCAGGACTGTAAAACCAATTCAAGCAGAAACAAAAAACCCCGCAAACATTTTGCGGGGTTTCTTTTTATCTGTTTTGCATGCCTGTTAATGCGCAAGAACTGCCAGCAGCAAGAGTGCCACAATATTGGTGATCTTGATCATCGGGTTAACGGCAGGACCAGCGGTATCCTTGTAGGGATCACCCACTGTGTCACCGGTAACGGAAGCCTTGTGGGCATCGCCACCTTTTTCGTGCTTCACGCCATCCTTGTCGACAAAACCGTCTTCGAAGGATTTTTTCGCGTTGTCCCATGCACCGCCACCAGCAGTCATTGAAACAGCGACGAAAAAGCCAGTTACAATCACACCAAGCAGCATCGCACCAAGAGCAGCGAAGCCCTGTGACTTGTCGCCGGTAATCCAGAAAATTGCGTAGAAGCAGAAGATTGGAGACAGAACTGGCATCATTGAAGGAATGATCATTTCCTTGATCGCTGCTCTGGTAAGCATATCCACGGCACGACCGTAATCAGGCTTGGAAGTGCCTTTCATGATTCCCGGATCTGCTTTGAACTGGCGGCGAACTTCTTCAACAACCGCACCGCCTGCACGCCCCACAGCAGTCATTGACATCCCGCCGAACAGATACGGCAGCAGACCACCGAACAGGAGACCAACCACAACGTAAGGGTTGGACAGGGAGAAGTCGACAGATACGCCCTCGAAGAAGGAACCCGCTTCTGCTTTTGAAGCAAAGAACTTCAGGTCTTCCGTGTAAGCCGCAAACAGAACAAGCGCACCAAGACCGGCAGAACCGATAGCATACCCCTTGGTAACCGCTTTTGTTGTGTTACCCACAGCGTCCAGTGCATCTGTTGTCGAACGGACTTCAGCCGGAAGTTCAGCCATTTCGGCAATACCGCCAGCGTTGTCTGTCACAGGACCAAAAGCATCCAGTGCAACCACGAAACCTGCCAACGCCAGCATGGAAGATACTGCAATTGCAATACCAAACAGCCCGGCAAGTGAGTAGGTTACGATGATACCTGCAATAATGATCACTGCAGGAATCGCAGTTGCTTCGAGTGAAACCGCAAGACCCTGGATAACATTTGTACCATGACCGGTAACAGAAGCCTGTGAGATTGAACGCACAGGGCGGTAATCAACGCCGGTGTAATACTCGGTTACCCAAATGATCAGACCGGTAATGATCAGGCCAATAAGACCGCAATACAATAGGTGACGACCAAAGAAGGTTTGGTCACCAACCGTAAAGCTTGTGTCCATCCCGAGCCACAACCACACGATACCAACAAGCGCAACGGCTGAAAGGATCGCTGTTACAATGAAGCCTCTGTAAAGGGCACCCATGATCGAGTTGTTGGAACCGAGTTTTACAAAGAACGTACCGATGATTGAGGTTACAACGCAACTTGCACCGATCAGAAGCGGGAACAACATCAGGGTTGAAGCCTGTTCACCAACGAAGAAGATTGAAGCAAGAACCATGGTTGCAACAACTGTAACCGCATAAGTTTCAAACAGGTCAGCAGCCATGCCTGCACAGTCACCGACATTGTCGCCTACGTTGTCCGCAATCGTAGCAGGGTTGCGTGGATCATCCTCAGGAATGCCAGCTTCCACTTTACCAACAAGGTCACCACCAACGTCAGCGCCTTTTGTAAAGATTCCACCGCCAAGACGGGCAAAGATGGAAATCAAGGATGCGCCGAAGCCAAGTGCAACCAGGGAGTCGATAACAACGCGGTCGGTGTTCTGATATCCAGCAGGACCAATCAGGTACCAGTAATAGACTGCAACGCCCAGAAGTGCGAGACCGGCAACCAAAAGACCTGTGATCGCGCCAGACTTGAATGCAATATCAAGACCTGCGCCCAGGCTTTGGCTGGAGGCTTGTGCCGTACGTACGTTGGCACGCACAGAGATTAGCATGCCGATAAAACCGGCAACACCTGAAAGAACAGCACCAATCAGAAAGCCGATTGCCACGAGCCAACCGAGCAAAAAGCCGACAATGAAAAACACAACGACACCAACAATGGCAATCGTCATGTATTGGCGAGAAAGATAAGCCTGCGCACCTTCCTGTACGAAGCCTGCAATTTCCTGCATGCGTTCGTTACCCGCATCAGCATTCAGCACAGACTTGGTAGCCCAAACGCCATATGCGATTGACAACAGTCCGGCGAGAATAGCCAGAATAAGAGGATCCATTTTCCTGTTTCCCTATTTTTATGGAGGCGTGGACCCGGTGGATAACCCCCTCATGTTTCCACGCCATTAGCCTAAGTAAAAAGCCGGAATTTAGTAAAACCGGCCAACCGCCGCGCACACTAGCCAGAAAGCCTCAAAGGTCAAGATTTTGTTACAAAAACGCACCGAAATTGCCACTTTATGCGACTAATTGCCGATCTGTAGCGCGCAGCCAGACAAGTCCCGCGAGACAAATGGCAACTACAGGGAATATCACCCAGTTGAGAAAATCCCACCCATAAGCGTTGAGTGTCTGTCCCGACATTAATGACGCAAGGGCTACGGAGCCGAAAACAATGAAGTCATTCGCGCCCTGGGCCTTGTTTTTCTCTTCCGGCCTGTAGGTGTCCGTAATCATAGCGGTCGAGCCGATGAACCCGAAATTCCAGCCAAGCCCCAATAATATGAGTGATCCCCAGAAATGCATCAGTTCAAGACCTGATAGTGCGACGACACCACAGGCAACAAGAATTATAAGACCCGTGAAAACAATGGTTTCCTTTCCAAAACGGGCGATCAGGGTACCAGTGATCAAACTCGGCCCGAACATCGCCATGACATGCCATTGAATGCCAAGCGTTGCATGTTCAACCGAATGACCATGATGCACCATGGCAAGCGGTGCGCCTGTCATCACAAATGACATGAGTGCGTAAGTGGAAGTGCCACAAAGGGCCGCGATTACAAATCGTGGCTGCAGCATAATTTCGCTCAAGGGCCTGACATTACCTTCAGTATCTGCTTGTGCAGTGGAGCCGAGATTGGAAGGGTTGAGGAACGAAAGTGAGATGAAACTCAGGACAAACAGAATGGTTGCTGCATAAAAGGCGCCTGCAAAAGGAACAGGCGCAGCCAAATCACCTGCGTAAATGACAAGTTGCGGGCCAATTACCGCTGCCGCAATACCACCTGCCATGATGATGGAAATAGCCTTGGGCTTGAAATCCGGTGTTCCGCGATCTGCTGCCGCAAAACGGTATTGCTGGACAAAGCCGCCTGAAATTCCGTTTACGCCAAGGGCGGCACAAAAAAACCAAAAGTTTTCTGCGGTGATAGCCAAACCTGACAAGACCATGCCGGATATACCGATAAAAGTTCCGGCCATGAAACCAAGCTTGCGCCCAATATTGCGCATGAGGGCATTTGCAATCAGTGCGCCAATTGCAACACCAATATTGTACGCTGTAATCGGTGCTGTAGCGAGAGACTTGTCCTCACCCAAAAGGTGGGCGCCAACCAAGCCGCCAAGTGCAATGTTAAGTGGTGCAGACGCGCCGCCAAATGCCTGGCAGATCAGGTAAAGCCAGACGTTTTTTCTGGCTACCGCATTTTCTTCTGCATCGGTAAGGACAGGGTTGGCGACAGTCAATTTCTATTCCGAATGGTCATAGCTGGTTTTCTCAAACTCAATGATCGAACCATCCTTGTCAAACACCGTTACTCCGGCACCTTGGCTGATTGTTCCGATGCGTGTAACCGGAAAGTTCAAATCTGCTGTTGCGGTTTCAAAGCCCGGGAGCTTGTCTTGCGGCACCGTGAGCAAGATTTCGTAATCATCTCCACCGGTTAGAGCATTTTTCAAATATTCTGATTCATGGCTGATGCAGACTTCAACAGCCGTAGAAAGTGGTATTTCGGGGAGTTCTACGTTTGCCGAGACACCAGATGCTGCGCAAAGTTTCTCAAGATCACCGACCAAACCATCGGAAATATCCATGGCTGCAGACGCAAATCTCCGGATTACAGATGCAACTCCGGTTCTCGGACGAGGCAGCAGATATCTATCTGTTAGATAGTCTGCATGTTCCTGCCCCAAATGGTTCAGACTGTTTTGGCGTGCAAGCAATCCCAATGCACCGTCACCAATCGTACCGGTCACAAACAGTGCATCATCGACATTGGCACCCAAACGAGAGACATACTCACCTTCCGGCATTTCACCAATGGCAGTTATTGAAATGACGAAGCCACCCCCGGTCTTGAACGTGTCGCCCCCATTCAAAGCTATGTCAAAGTGTTGGCAATCCTCACCCAACCCTCTTGCAAATGCTGACACCCATTCGGCAGACCACTGCTCTCCCAAGCCCAATGCAAGGGAAAAACATTTTGGAGTTGCACCTTTTGCCGCCAAATCAGAAAGATTGACGCGCAACGCCTTTTTGGCGATCAGATCCGGAAGATCATCAGGGAAAAAATGAATGCCTTCGGCTATTGCGTCCTGGGTGACAACCAGTATGTGCCCAGGTGCCGGTGTTACTTTTGCCGCGTCATCCTTGAACCCGAAACTTCCCTCACCTGCCAAAGGTGCGAAAAACTCCTCTATGATCTCGAATTCACCCGGCCTTGCCATCTTTGAACTCTCCCGCGCGAATCTCTCTCGCTATACGGTCCATGACACCATTCACCAGCTTAGGCTCATCTTCTTCGAAAAATGACTTGGCGATCTCAAGATACTCTGAAATCACGACCTTTCCTGGCACATCCTTCCGGTTTTTGAGTTCATAGGCTCCGCAGCGCAATACCGAACGCAAAAGCGTGTCGATGCGCGAAAGTGGCCAGTCATCCGGCAAGGTTCCGTGAATCAAAGGGTCTAGAAATTTCTGCTCATTCACGACACCGGACACAATGCCCCTGAACCATCCAAGGTCTGCTTCAAGGTATTCTTCCCCGTCAACCTCCTTGCCTATACGCAGATTTTCATACTCTTCAACCACATCCGAAATGCGCGCACCTGTCATATCCATTTGATAAAGGGCCTGCACAGCGGCAAGCCGGGCTGCGCCACGCTTGTTCGCGGCAGGTTTTGCAGTTGCATTGGTGGACATGAACTAAGCCATATTCTTTTTTAACGCGATCATTGCCAAAGCTGCTTTTGCTGCTCCGCCACCTTTGTTTTTCTCAGAGACTTTTGCCCTTGCCCAAGCCTGAGCTTCGTTTTCAACGGTCTGTATTCCATTACCAAGGGCAAGTTTGTACCTGACAGACAGATCCATCAGAGCGCGTGCGGATTCGTTGGCAACGATATCATAGTGTGTGGTCTCGCCCCGAATAACACATCCGATGACGATGTAACCATCATAGCTTTTACCGGAGCTTTCAGCGATTGAAACTGCGGCCGGAATTTCCAGTACGCCCGGTACAGTTACGTAGTCATGAGTAGCGCCAGCAGCTCCCAGTTCCGCGAGTACTCCCTCCATGAGGTTTGCAGAGATTTCAGAATAATAAGGTGCATCTACCACCAATAAATGCGGGCCGTCAGCCATTGCGAACTCCTGTATTATCGGCAGAGACAAATCATGCCTTCAGACAGATAGCAAGAAGGAAGTTACTGGGTGTCCAATACAAGCGGCGGAGGTGGGTTGAGCTGCGTCAGTATCCGGTTGTGAACTTGCGGATGGTTGGCAAGCGGAATGTGGGATGTCTTGATCTTGAAAGTTTCAAACTGTGTCGACACCGCCGAGGCCACCAAGCTCCTCGAGAACAT
>JBCCYR010000049.1:0-11356 GCA_039189355.1 Pseudomonadota bacterium | reverse complement strand
CTGCATCTGGGTCTTCTGCAAACTCCAAGGCATTCAATGGTTTGCCGCGAGCTAGAGCAGCCATAGCTTCCGCCATGTTGTAGGCAGCGGCCCCAAGACGTACGCCCACGTTGGAGGCAGCAAACGGCATGGTCAAGAATTGACGCTCCTTCACAGCACGCATTTCACGAAGGACTGGATCACTGCAAAGAAGAAACAGTGATGTTTCCGGGCAGGAACGACCGGAGGTCAAATCCTGCGTTATGGTCAACCGGCTGTTGCTGATACGGCGCTTGTAAACCTGATAATTTTCCATGACGCGTTGAACATAGTGCCGGGTTTCAGTGAACGGTATCTGTTCAATCCAGTCTATAACCTGATGCAGCGGTTTCCCTCTCGGATCACCGAAGCGTTCGAGCCATTCATCAACACGACCCGGCCCGGCGTTATAGGCGGCAAATGTGAGAATGTAAGAGTTGCCAAACCGTTCCAGTTGCTCAGACAGATAGGCAGAACCAAGCGTCGCATTATACCCCGCGTCAGTTGTTAGTCTTTTCCGGGAATAGGAAAGCCCGTTACGCTTGGCGACTGCTTTGGCAGTGCCGGGTAGCAATTGCAACAGGCCTCTGGCGTTTGCTCTGGAAATGGCCGCTTTATCGAACGCGCTTTCCTGACGGGCAATGGCATAGGCGAGTGCGCGTCCCGCGTTGCCAATGCGCGCGGAATTGGGAATTGCGCCTATGGGCCATGACAACGTATCCACTTCAAGACCGCGTCCAAAGGCAATTTTTCCAATTTGCAGTGACAAGCTGAATTTTCCTTGTCTTTCAGCATCGGCAGAAAGAATGGCAAGTTCACCTGGTGACGGCAGTACGCGTGCCAGATGCCGGTAGACCGGATCAGCCCGCCAGGCATATCCCGTTCCTTCAAGCCGTTTGATGGCGCGGTAAAGCTCGCGGTTTTGCAGTCTGTTGCGATCCGATGCACTGGGCCTTGGTCTATCTACAGTCAGGTTTCTGGTTCCAAGTTCAACGGCTGCAAGCTGTCCGTAGAAAGTTCCGCCATGTTTGGCTGCTTCCGTATAGTGTTTTCTGGCTTCTGTTGAAGAACTGGCGCGCCCTAGCCAGTAATGCCCGCGCGCCTGGCTGATGGGCCGTTTTGAAACGTTGAGAACATTTGAGAAGTGCCTTCTTGCAACAGTCTTGTCTTTCAGAAAGCGCAGTGCATACCAGCCTGCGTGAAATTCAGCTTCTGCTATGTCGGAGGGTGATTGGGCAGAATGTTCTGCAGCAAGGCGGTAGGCTTTGCGGAATTTGCCCAGTTCCAGCATCTGGCGTGAAACGATACGCCGTTCTACCCACCATTCATCAGGGTCAACAAGCTTCCGCTGGTCACGCGGTGCCTTGAGCAGAAGATCGGCCGCCTTTTCATAGTCTCCGGATCGGCGGGCATGCTCTATTCGGGCAAAGTCATATCCCGTATCTCTTTTGGAGGATGGAGCGACTGTTTCGATCAGCGTTGCTGCCTTGGGGGATTTGCGCAACGCGGCAGCCCGCGCTTTTGCAAGACTTACCTGTTCGGCCCTTCCGGCAATTCTTGTCGCGGCGGTTGCCCGGTCGCGATACAGCAGTTGATGCATGCGGAACCGATGGTCTGCTCTGGTAAGTGCTGCTCCAACCCGATCAAGCACTTTTCTTTCTGTTGCTTTGGTAAGGGTTTCATTGCGCCAGTAAGGTGCAATGATCTGGTTTGCTTTCTGTTTTTGTCCGAGGTCAAGGTAAGCACGTGAAAGCAGAATTGCGCCTTCAACGGACTGTGGTGTCGTATTGCTGAATGCATTGACGACTGCATTTGCTGAAATATTCTCTTTGGCCATTGCCCTTTCTGCATTTCTGCGCATGCCAGTCTGCCCAGGCCAGTCCGGCAGGTCCTTGGCAATCTTTGTTATGGTTGCTGACCGGACGCCATCCTTGCCGGACAATGCGATTGCCCAAGCGAGTATTTTTCGATCGAGGCTGCCCGCTCTCATGCCTTCCCGAATGCCTAGCGCTTTCGTAACTTGACCGGAATCGAGGGCTCGCAGTCCATCCTGAAGAGAGCCTGCAATGGTGGGCACACGTTGTTCAGCTTGCGATGAAACAGAGAGATGTCCGCCTTGTGGTGTTGCGCTGGATTGAGAAGAAACGGTGTTTGCTTCATTCGGCCTGCGCTCGGGAACAGGAACACGCTCAATCAGGAGTTGTTCAATGCCTTGAGCCTTAACAGGGCTTGCTGTCTTGATGGACGTCAGGCCTGTTGTGACAAATACCAACGCGACAAAGACGAAGAGTGTTTTTCTGATCAGCATTTTCGTTGCCATCGATTAAGAATCAGTCATTCTCTATTAAGTACCAAAGTGATGAAATTAGGATAAACCGCACCGAATGCCATGGTTTGTCATATCTTTGCTTGCGAACCACGCCGCCCGCGGATAATGTCCGCTGGATTTTTGAGTAATTATCCTCTTTGTCATGGAGAATATGATGTTTAAAGGTTCAATGCCCGCACTGGTTACGCCGTTTGATGCAAACGGGGCATTTGACGAAAAGGCATTCCGCGAATTTGTTGAATGGCAGATTGCGGAAGGCAGCCACGGTCTTGTGCCGGTTGGCACAACAGGCGAATCTCCAACCCTGAGCCATGACGAACACAAACGGGTTGTGGAAGTATGTGTAGAGGTCGCTGCCGGGCGTGTACCGGTCATTGCCGGTGCTGGTTCCAACAATACAGCTGAAGCGATTGACCTTGCACAACATGCCGAAAAAGCAGGAGCAAACGCTGTGCTTGTTGTAACGCCTTACTACAACAAGCCTAACCAGCGCGGCATGAAGGCTCATTTCTCTGCGATCGCGGAAGCAATCAGCCTTCCGGTTTTCATCTACAATATTCCGGGCCGCTCGATCGTTGACATGAGCGTCGAAACAATGGCTGAACTGTTTCGGGAATATGAAAACATTGTTGGTGTGAAGGATGCTACGGCAAATCTTAGCCGTACCTCTGAGCAACGCCATGCCCTGGGCGAGTCATTTATTCAGTTTTCAGGCGAAGATATCACTGCGCTGGGTTTCAATGCGCATGGTGGTACCGGTTGTATTTCCGTGACAGCAAATGTGGCACCGAGAATGTGTTCCGAGTTCCAGGAAGCATGCCTGTCAGGTGATTTCAAAACTGCACTTTCCATTCAGGACAAACTTACACCGTTGCACAAGGCGCTGTTTGCTGAGCCAAGCCCTGGTGGAGCAAAATATGCCCTTTCCCTTCTTGGCAAATGCGAGAATGTCCAACGTTCGCCGCTAGTGCCGATTTCGGCAGAAACCCAGACTGTCGTCCGCGACGCCATGGTTCATGCGGGACTCATCAACTGATAGAAGCACAATGAAACGATGGCCAGCAAAAAGAAGGACAGTACCAACGGCAAGCTGATTGCCGACAATCGGAAAGCCCGTCACAATTTCGAGTTTCTGGAAACCTTTGAGGCCGGCCTCCAGTTGACCGGCACGGAGGTGAAATCACTTCGCAATTCACAAGCCAACATTGCGGAAAGTTATGCGACCGAGGAAGAGGGTGAAATCTGGCTGATCAACAGTTACATTCCTGAATATCTTGAAGGTAATCGTAACAATCACAATCCCCGCCGCCGCCGAAAACTCCTATTGCACAAGAAAGAGATGTCGAAACTGATGGGTGGTGTCCAGCGGGAAGGGCTGACCATCGTGCCGAGCCGTCTTTATTTCAATCAGCGCGGAATTGCGAAGCTTCAGATTGCCTTGGCGAAGGGACGCAAGGCACATGACAAGCGGGAAGTCGCAAAGCGTCGCGATTGGGATCGCGAAAAAGCGCGTCTGATGCGGGAGAAAGGATAAATGCATCCAAATCCTGTGTTCAGAAAAGAAACAGAAGACCGGAATGTCGCATTTGCACGAGAACGTGCTTTCGGCACCCTGGCCATTAATGCAGACGACGGCCCTCTGATAAGTCATATTCCCTTCCGGATATCCGAAGACGCAAGTGAAGTTGAACTGCATCTGGTTCGCTCCAATCCGATCGTGCGGATTTTAAAGGAACCAAAGAACGCGGTTCTGGCTGTGACGGGCGGCGATGCCTATATCTCACCGGACTGGTACGAGGTTGATGATCAGGTGCCGACCTGGAACTACATTGCCGTTCATCTGCGCGGCGAGCTTTCACTTCTTCCCCACGACGAACTACACGACGTTCTTGACGGCCTGTCCGCGGAAATGGAGGAACGTCTGTTACCCAAAAAACCCTGGACATCCGGCAAGATGGATCAGGAAATCTATGCACGGATGCAAAGACAGATTGTTCCTGCAAAACTAAGGGTTTCGGAAATTAACGGAACCTGGAAGCTCTCGCAAAACAAACCGGAGGAGGTCCGTATGCGGGCCGCTAATGGCGTATCGGAAAACAGTATGGGCAGTGAAACAGATGAAATTGCGCAGCTCATGCGCAACGTGGTCTGCGAATAATCACTTCAGACAATATTCATTCGCCGCAGAAAACACATCTTCAAACATGCTCTCGGTCAATCTGCCGGTATTGGTGTTGTAACGGGAGCAGTGATAGCTCGAAAAAATACGGTATCCGCCAACATCCTGCGCGTTATTATGGCCAAACGGGATTTGTGAGATTTTTCCACCAAGAGCGCGTACAACGGAGTCATGCGAAATCTTTCCCAATGTCACAATGGCTGCAAGATTGGGAAAGCGCTCTATTGTTCTCATCAAAAACGGTCTGCAATTGTTGATTTCTGCACCAACCGGTTTGTTTTCAGGCGGTACACAGCGAACCGCATTTGTGATGGCGCAATTCTTGAGGAACAGGCCATCATCGGGTGTTTTGTCATACTCTCCCCCGGCAAAGCCGAACTTTAACAGAGTGGAATAAAGCAGGTCACCCGCATAATCGCCGGTAAAGGGGCGTCCTGTCCTGTTGGCACCCTGAAGGCCAGGTGCAAGGCCTGTGATCAGAAGACGTACGGTTTTTTCTCCTGCTGATGCAACCCATGTATCGACAGGGGCATTGTGCCAGTCAGGGTTTGCTGAACGGTGATGCAGGATAAATTCCCGCAGCCGGGGGCAGATTGAACAGTCTGGTTCGGGATCAAACTCTGGGGAAAACATCAATAGACATTTTCATCCTCAAATTCGTCCTCGTCAATGTGATAACTTGAGTTTTCCGACGGATCGCGTCCAATTTGTTTTTTCAACTCCGTCAGTTCCATGAAGTTGTCTGCCTGTCTGCGAAGGTCATCTGCAATCATTGGCGGGTTGGTTGCAACCGTAGAAACAACACTGACTTTGCGCCCCTTCCGTTGCAAGGCTGCCACGAGTGACTTGAAATCGCCATCCCCGGAGAAAAGCACGATATGATCAATGGTGTCGGCAAGCTCCATTGCATCAACGGCAAGTTCCATATCCATGCTGCCCTTGATTTTGCGGCGGCCAGAAGAATCCGTGAATTCCTTGGTCGGTTTTGTAACAACCCGGTATCCATTGTAATCCAGCCAGTCAATCAGGGGGCGGATTGAGGAATATTCCTGATCCTCGACAAGGGCAGTGTAGTAGTATGCCCTCAAAAGGTATCCCTGACCTTCAAAAAACTTGAGCATTCGCTTGTAGTCTATATCAAAACCAAGAGACTTGGAGGTCGCGTACAAATTCGCACCATCGATAAAAAGTGCAATACGTTCTCTTTGGTCAAACATTCAAAAATTACCTTTAAACAAATGCAAAAAAATACAAAACGACTCAAAATTGTATGACTTTGTAAAATGGGGCGGCTGGTATTGGTCGGCAATTAAACTAAATTCACATATTCATGATTGAAGCAACAACCAGTGATCCTTGTGTCTGAAAGACACGAAAATGCTTGAATCGCCGTGGACATACGTATAAACAATCGCAACTCTCATAAATTAGGAGGCCTTAATGGCACGCGTTACCGTCGAAGATTGCGTCGACAAGGTCGAAAACCGCTTTGAACTGGTTCTGTTTGCAGGGCACCGTGCCCGCCAGATTTCCGGTGGAGCTGAAATTACCGTCCCACGCGACAACGATAAAAATCCCGTTGTTGCATTGCGCGAGATCGCAGAGCAAACCTTGTCACCAGGTGATCTTGAAGAAGACCTGATCCATTCCCTGCAGAAACAGGTTGAAGTCGATGAGCCGGAAGGCGAGATGATTGATGCTCCGGTTATTCCGGAAGTGCAAGCGGCTCCGGAGGCGCCTGTCTTTGAAGAGACTGCTGATGCCCCGGCTTCTGATGTCACTTTTGACAGCCTTTCTGAAGAAGAGTTGCTCGCAGGCATTGAAGGTCTGGTGCCACCTGAGAAGAACGACGATTATTAATCCGTCATTGTCGTGATTTGATACCGCACGGTTTGCATGTGACGAAATTTACAGCGGCGGCTTTAAATAAGCTGCCGTTTGCATCATATTTGGCATGATCAAGTAACTGGTAAATTACGCCTATGATGCGTCAGTATGAGCTTGTCGAGAGAGTCGCAAGCTATATCAAAGAACCGAACGAAGCCCTTCTTAACAAGGCTTATGTGTACGCCATGCAAAAGCACGGCGAACAAACCCGTGCAAGCGGGGATCCTTACTTTTCCCATCCACTGGAAGTGGCAGCCATACTGACAGACTTGCATCTGGATGAGGAAACCATTGCCGTTGCGCTCCTGCATGACACAATCGAAGACACAGACGCAACGCGCCGCGAAATCGATGATTTGTTCGGTGAAGAGATCGGTGTTCTTGTTGAAGGGCTGACCAAACTTAAGAGGCTGGACCTCGTTTCCAAGAAAGCCAAGCAGGCCGAGAATCTTCGCCGCCTGCTGCTGGCGATTTCAAATGATGTCAGGGTTTTACTGGTAAAGCTTGCTGACCGCCTCCACAACATGCGCACACTGGACCACATGCGGGATGACAAGCGGGTGCGGATCGCTACTGAAACGATGGAAATTTATGCACCGCTTGCTGGCCGCATGGGGATGCAGGATTTGCGTGATGAACTGGAAGAGCTCTCTTTCCGCTACATCAATCCGGAAGCGTACAAAGCCGTTATATGGCACCTTTCTGATCTGGCAGACAAAAACAAGTCTCTCATCGGCGAGATTTCCCAGACCCTTCAGGACAGACTGGCTGCCAACAGCATTGATGCAAAGGTCAAAAGCCGTCAGAAAAAACCCTATTCCGTATTCAGGAAAATGGAGAGCAAGGCGCTCGGGTTTGAGCAACTCTCAGACATTTACGGGTTTCGCGTAATCGTCGACAGTATTGAGGATTGCTACCGGACCTTGGGTCTTGTCCACACTGACTGGCGCATGGTTCCTGGTCGCTTCAAGGATTTTATCTCGGTTCCCAAGCAGAACGATTACCGGTCTATCCATACAACGGTTGTCGTGCCATCACGCCATCGTGTGGAACTGCAAATCAGAACACAACAGATGAATGAGGTTGCTGAATACGGTATTGCCGCGCATGCAGCATATAAAGACGAAGAGGACAGCTACTCAGAAAGCAATGCTTATGCGTCACTGCGCAAAACCATTGAACAACTGGCGGAGGGCGACAATCCCGAGGAGTTTCTGGAGCACACGAAGCTGGAACTGTTCCTGGATCAAGTATTTTGCTTCACGCCAAAAGGGCAGATCATCTCATTGCCGAAGGGAGCGACCCCAATTGATTTTGCCTACGCCGTGCACACAGATATCGGCAATACCTGTATTGGTTGCAAATTGAACGGCAAAATCATGCCCGTGATCACCGAACTTCAGAATGGCGACGAGGTCGAGATTATCCGCTCTGAGGCACAGAGCCCACCGGCAGCTTGGGAAGCTGTTGTTGCAACCGGCAAGGCAAGGTCCTCAATCCGCAGAGCAAGCAGACAGGCCATACGCAAGCAGTATTCTGCTTTGGGTACGCGGATCATTGAGCGGGCATTTGAGAACGCCGGCCTCGAGTTTGACAATGAAAAGCTGGCCAGTGCCTTGCCGAGACTCGCACGCGAAAACATTGATGACGTGCTTTCAGAAGTCGGGCGGGGTGAAATCCTGCCCAAGGATGTTTTGATGGCAGTTGATCCGGATCATGTGGCGGCCATGGAAAGGGCCACGAGCGCAAAAAAAGAGAAGGTTTTGCCGTCTTCAAACGAGAAGAATGGAGTTGAGTCGGGTGCAAGAATTCCGATCCGCGGTGTGGCCGATGATCTGACAATCCATTTTTCCAAGGATGGTGGTGCGGTGCCCGGTGACAAGATTGTCGGCATACTGGAACCGGGCAAGGGTATTACGATCTACCCAAGTGAATCGAGGGCGCTGGCAAAATTCAAGGATAGCGAAAACCGTTGGGTTGATGTGCGCTGGGATATTGATGAAGCGCTCAACAGGCGCTTTCCGGCCCGGGTAAGGGTTTTGGCGAAAAATGCCCCCGGTACCCTTGCAACAATTGCCGAGGTTATTGCAGGCAATGATGGAAACATCCAAAATCTCAAGATGCAGGTTCCGGTGGAAGACTTTACGGAAATGGAAATAGATATTGAAGTGTGGGACCTGTCTCATTTAACCCGTATTATAAAACAGCTTGGCGGCAAACCCGTTACAACGAGTGTTGAACGCGTTACCGGCTGATCAAACAGAACGGTTATTGGTTATGAATACAGAAGAAGTACTGGATATTTTCCGAGAATGCGGTGCGATGCTGGAAGGACATTTCATTCTGACATCGGGTCTGCACAGTCCAGTCTTTTTGCAGAAAGCACGTGTGTTCATGCATGCTGACAAGACCGAACTTTTGTGTAGTGCGCTGGCAAAACGTGTTTCTGAAGCATTTCCGGAAGGGATTGATTACGTAGTTGGCCCGGCTGTTGGCGGTATTATCCCGGCCTATGAAACCTCACGTCATCTTGGTGTGCCGAATGTATGGGTTGAGCGCGAAGACGGAGTTTTCAAACTCCGCCGCTTTGAACTACCGGAAAATGCCCGTGTGGTAATTATTGAAGATATTGTTACTACCGGCCTGTCGATTCGTGAAACGGTTCAATCGCTGAGGGATTTGGGTGCAAATGTACTGGCGGCTGCATGTCTTGTGGACCGTTCGGCAGGTAAATCGGATGTCGGTGTGCCGTTGATTTCATTGGCACAATACGAAGTGCCGACATATCAGCCTGATGACCTTCCTTCAGAACTCCAGGGTCTGCCCGCAATAAAGCCCGGAAGCCGAAGCCTTTGAAATACGTCATGAAATTGTAACAGAAACCTCCTGTTAAATTTGGCAGTGTTATATACCGTTGTATCGACTGCCAGAAAAACTAACTATTGAGCATGCTGTTTTCGAGAAAAAATCCGGCGACTTGGGCTGAGTGGCTCCGCATTATGCTTTGGCCCAGACGCAGTTGGCTGCGCTCAGCCAAATACATTTCGAAGCGGATTTTGCGCCTCACAGCATCCCCTCATGCAATAGCAGCCGGGGTTGCTGCCGGAGTTTTTGCATCTTTTACGCCATTTGTAGGGTTTCATTTTATCATCGCCTTTGCTGTCGCATATTTTATCGCTGGCAATTTTATCGCTGCCGCGAGCGGAACTTTTTTCGGCAATCCGCTGACGTTCCCATTCATCTGGACTTCGACATATAAACTGGGAAACCTCATTCTTTCAGGTGAAAGCCCCGAGATTGGGGAAAACAAACTTGCGAGTATCGCTGATGCAGACTGGATTGAACTTGGTTTGAGCGGCATTTGGGACAAAATTCTTGGTATTTGGGAACCTGTTGTAAAGCCGATGCTGATCGGTTCGGTTCCTTTGGGCGTTGTATTTGGAATATGCGCCTATATGTTTACACGATGGGCCTCGGTTAAGTTCAACGAAGCTCGAAAACGCCGAAAGCTGCGCAAGAAACAACAAGTTCCCGTTAAGTGATTGAAAACCTGTCATCCGGGTTATATTTGGCTCATACATTAATCTTGGAATTTGATGCATGATCATTGGACTTGGCAGCGATCTGATAGACATACGCAGGATTGAAAAATCGCTTGAGCGATTTGGTTCGCGGTTTACCGACCGTGTTTTTACCGATGTGGAAAAAGCAAAATCGGATCGCAGAAAAAACCGTGCGGCCTCCTATGCCAAACGTTTTGCAGCCAAAGAAGCCTGTTCAAAGGCACTTGGAACAGGCTTGTCGAATGGCGTCTTCTGGCGGGATATGGGGGTCGTGAACGACCGTTTCGGCAAACCAACCATGAAGCTGGAAAACGGTGCCGCGAAAAGGCTTGCACAAATGATCCCCAATGGATACGACCCTGTCGTGCACGTAACAATTACCGATGACTTTCCACTTGCTCAGGCTTTTGTGGTGATTGAAGCAATCGAATCGAATAAAATTGTCAAAAATTCTTAGAAGTGGAATTTCCCTTTGAGTACTGAGAAAACAGAGAAACGCGGTAGCGCGATTGGTGAAACAATCTCTGTGATTGTTCAGGCGCTTTTGCTTGCTGTCGTTCTTCGCACCTTTCTGTATCAGCCTTTCAGTATTCCCTCTGGTTCGATGAAGCCGACTTTGCTGGTTGGTGATTACCTGTTTGTTTCCAAGTTCAGTTACGGATACTCAAAATATTCAATCCCTTTCGCACCCGACGTGTTCGATGGACGCATATGGTCTGCGGAGCCAAAGCGTGGCGATATCGCTGTATTCAAATATCCGCCCAATCCCAGTATTGATTACATCAAGCGTGTAATCGGTTTGCCGGGTGACAAAATTCAGATGGTCGGCGGTATTCTTTATCTTAACGGGCAGCCAGTGAAGCGTGAACGGGCACCGGAGAACTATATCGATGATGAAAGAGGATTGGGGCCGGTCCCTGTTTTCACTGAAACACTGCCGAATGGCGTGAGTTACCGAACGCTTGATATAAACCCGCAAAGCCTTGGTGATGATACCCAGGTTTTTGAGGTGCCTGAAGGCCATTATTTCATGATGGGAGACAACCGGGACAACTCGGCCGACAGCCGGTTTGAAGTCGGTTTCGTTCCATTTGAGAATTTTGTAGGCCGGGCATCTGTGATCTTCTTCTCGATGAAGGACGGCACCCATCCGCTAGCAGTCTGGAAATGGCCGGAGGATCTGCGGTTTGACCGTTTGTTTGACGGTCTTTGAGGAATGACTGATCTGGAAGATCGAAACCTGAAGCAGAATTTTGTAACGCTCGAAAAGCGGCTGGGATACAAGTTTCAAACGCATTCAGAACTCGAACGCGCGCTGACGCATTCAAGTGTGCGCAAAGATTCTGACGACAGTTTTCATTATGAACGTCTTGAGTTTCT